>NZ_JBEORT010000026.1:0-73082 GCF_040302425.1 Streptomyces sp. NPDC126497 | reverse complement strand
GCGGCGGGACGTGGGGGCGGGCCCCGCCGCCACCGCTGCGGCCGCCTCCGGGTGCGGGCCGGACCGCCGGACGGCCGCCCCGCCGGGACTCGATCAGGCTCACCGCCCGCTCGGGCAGCCACGCCGACGCCGTACCGCTGTCGTCGGAGCCGGAGCCGAACAGGTGCGGGGCGAGCTGGGCCTGGAGGTCGGCGGGATTGGGCCGGGCCGTGGCGTCCATCTGCATGCAGGCTTCGATCAGCGGGCGCAGCTCGTCCGGGAGCCCTTCGAGGTCCGGGCCCTCGCGCAGCAGCATGAAGACGGTCTCGACGGGGTTGGCGCCGTGGAACGGCGGATGTCCCGTGGCGGCGAAGACCAGCATCGAGCCCAGCGAGAAGACGTCGCTCGCGCCGGTGACGCTGCGGGAGTCCTTGGCCTGCTCGGGGGACATGTAGGCGGGGGTGCCGACGGCGACGTTCGTCATCGTCAGGCGGGTGTTCGAGACGCCGGACGCGATGCCGAAGTCGATCACCCGGGGGCCGTCCTCGACGACGAGGACGTTGGAGGGCTTGAGGTCGCGGTGGACCAGCCCGGCGCCGTGGATCGACTGCAGCGCCTCCGCGACGCCCGCCGCGAGCCAGCGCACCGCCTGGGCCGGGAGCGGCCCGCACTCGTTCACTATCTCCTCGAGGGAGGGCGCGGGGACGTACGCGGTGGCCAGCCACGGCACGGCGGCGCGCGGATCGGCGTCGACGACGGCCGCCGTGTAGAAACCGGAGACCGCGCGGGCCGCCTCCACCTCGCGCGTGAAGCGGACCCGGAAGAGCTGGTCCTCGGCCAGCTCGGTCCGGACCGTCTTGATCGCCACCCGCCGGCCGGACGCCGAGCGCGCGAGATAGACCAGCCCCATGCCGCCGGCTCCCAGCCGTCCCAGCACCTCGAACGGCCCGATACGCCGCGGATCGTGCTGCGTCAGCTGATCCACCACTTGCCTGCCACCTCCCCGTACGAGTCGCGCCACCGCCTGTGCGCGCGACCGTAGTGCAGCGTCTCACCACCGCACCGCCGCGGCGGCACGCACCCCGATTCTTCCTGTCCGCGCCCCCGGTTGCGAACCGGCCGACAAATAGGGTGTCCAGGTTTTCATACGACACAGGGGGTGGAAACGGCTCAACGGATCATCGGCGCAGCAGCGCGAAGGACGCCCCCTGGTCGTCGGTGACCACGGCCACCGTGCCGTAGGACGTCCCGAAGGGCGGAACCTGGACCCGTCCGCCGAGCCGGATCACCTCCGCCACGGCGGTCCCGGGATCGTCGACGGCGAAGTGGACGAGGAAGTGCGGCGGCATCTCGGCGGGGAAGACGTCGGAGACCGGGGCGCGGCCGAAGTCGGGGTCGGCGTCCGGGCCGAACAGGGCGTCGTGGAAGAGGCCGCCGTAGAAGGCGTTGGCCGTCCCGGTGTCCCGGGTGTAGAGCTGCACCCAGGCGAAGGCGCCCGGCTCGTGCCGGCGGCCGAAGCCGGGGGAGGCCGCGCCCTGCCAGAGGGAGAACACGGCGCCCTCGGCGTCGGTGACGAGCGCGGTGACGCCCAGGTCGCCGAAGGGGTGCGGCGGGGCGACGAGCTGTCCGCCGGCCGCACGGATCCGCCGGCACAGCGCCTCGGCGTCCGGGGTGGCGAAGGACACCGTCCACACGGTGGGCAGCCGGCCGTCCGCCTTGTGCGCGAGGGAGGCGACGGGCGCCCCGTCCTTCAGCGCCCGCACGGTCCCCTGCGGCTGGTCCTCGAAGGTCCACCCGAAGAGCCCGCCGTAGAACCGCTTGCCCGCCTCCACGTCGGGCAGTTGCGCGTCCACCCAGCAGGGGGTGCCCTCCGGGTACTCCGACGCACGCCCGGGCGTGCGCTCCGACGCGTGCCCCGACGCGTTCTCCGACGCGTTCTCCGATGCCCTGTTTTCGGCCATGCCGCCAAAGTAACCGCGTCGTCCGCAGGCCGCAGACCAGGCACACCAGCCTCCACGGCCCCGCACACCCCATTTGCAGTCGGCCGAATCGCGCTCGGATCACCCGTCGGTAAGCTGACGACATGACAGGACAAGTGCGTACCGTCGACGGCCGTGTGGCCGGCCGACGTGGGCAGGCGACCCGGCAGAAGCTGCTCGACTGCCTCAGCGAGATGCTCGGCTCCTCCCCCTACCGCGACGTCAAGGTCATCGATGTCGCGCGGAAGGCGGGCACCTCGCCCGCGACCTTCTACCAGTACTTCCCGGACGTCGAGGGCGCCGTCCTGGAGATCGCCGAGCGCATGGCGGCGGAGAGCGCCGGGCTGGGCGGGCTGCTGGAGGGCCGCTCCTGGACGGGGAAGGCCGGCTGGCAGACGGCACAGGAACTCGTCGACGGCTTCCTGGAGTTCTGGCGGAGCAACGAGGCGATCCTGCGGGTCGTGGACCTCGGCGCGGCCGAGGGCGACAAGCGCTTCTACAAGATCCGCATGAAGATCCTGAACTCCGTGAACACCTCGCTGGCGGACTCCGTCGCCGAACTGCGGGCCAAGGGGAGGATCGACAAGGACGTCAACCCGGCGGCGGTCGCGGGCGCCCTGGTGTCGATGCTCGCGGCCGTCGCCTCCCACCAGAAAGGTTTCTCCTCCTGGGGCGTGAAGCAGGCGGAGCTCAAGCCGAACCTGGCGCTGCTGGTGCACCTGGGGGTCACCGGCAAGAAGCCGACGAGGCAGTAGGCCGCAGCCCGTCGTCCAAGTCCTGTCAGCCAGGCGGTGGTCCACTCCGGTGGGCCACCGCCTGTCGCTTTCCGCACGGCGGGGAGCCGGGGAACACACCACCGCGCGGCCGGTGTTGTGCCTCGGCGAACCGACCGCGACCCGAGTGGACACCCGACGCGCACGTCGCAGGAGGAACCCGGAATGACCCTGACCCGTGAAGAGCGCGAACAGTTCCTGGCCGAGCCGCACGTCGCGGCGCTCGCGGTGGACGCCGGGGACGGCCGCGCCCCGCTCACCGTGCCGATCTGGTACCAGTACGCCCCCGGCGGCGACGTGTGGATCATGACCGGCCGGGACTCGCGCAAGAACCTGCTGATCGGCGCGGCGGGGCGGTTCTCGCTCCTGGTGGACCGCCTCGAACCCACCATCCGCTACGTCTCCGTCGAGGGGCCGGTGCTCGACACCACCCCCGCCACGATCGAGCGGCTGCGGGAGATCTCGGCGCGCTACCTGCCGCCCGACAAGGTCGAGGCGTACGTCGACTTCGCCTGGAGGAACCACGGCGCACAGGTCGTCGTGCGGATGCGGCCCGAGCGGTGGGTGTCCTCGGACCTCGGGACGGTGTGAGCGCGGCCGACGGACGACAATCGGCGCATGGAACCCGATCTCCACGAGCTGCTGAGGTCACTGCGGGTGTGGGCCCCGGAGACCACCGACCTGCCGGCGTTCGACCCGGCCGCGGCGCCCGCCGAGCCGCTGCCGCTGTTCGCGCGCTGGTTCGCCGAGGCCGTGGCGGCCGGGCAGACCGAGCCGCACGCCATGTCCCTGGCCACGGCGGACGCCGAGGGGCTGCCGGACGTGCGGATCGTGATGCTGCACGGCGCGGACGACGACGGCTGGTCCTTCGCCACCCACGCGCACAGCCGCAAGGGCGCTCACCTCGCCGCACGCCCGTACGCCGCGCTCGCCTTCTACTGGCCGGTGCTGGGCCGGCAGGTGCGGGTGCGCGGGCCCGTCGCGGCGGCCCCCGCCGAGGAGGCGCAGGCGGATCTGCACGCCCGGTCCACGGGGGCGCTGGCCGCCGCGCTGACCGGCAGGCAGAGCGGGGTCCTCGGATCGGCCGGGGAACTGGCGCGGGCCTCGGAGGCCGCCTGGGAGCGGGCCCGGCTGGCGCCGGAGACCCCGGTCCCGTCCTGGACCCTGTACCGGCTGCGACCGGACGAGGTGGAGTTCTTCCAGGGCGAGGCCCGGCGACGGCACGTACGGCTGCGCTACCGGCGGGAAGCCGGGGGGTGGAGCGCGGAGTCGTTGTGGCCGTGAGGACGGGCGGCGGGGGGGGCCCCCCCCCGGGCCCGGGGGCCCCCCCCCCCCGGGGGGCCCACCGGCCGGGGGGGGGCGGGCCCGGGGCCGGGGGGCCGGCGGCCCGCCCCCCGCCGGGGGTCTGGGGGGCGGCGGGGTGGGGGGCGGGGGGGGGGGGGCGCGGGGTGTGGGGGGGGGGGGGGGGGGGGGGGGGGGGGGCCCCCCGCCGGGGGCGGGGCCCCCCCCGCACCGACGGGGAACCCACGGACGGGTCAGGGACGCGCCGGGTCCGTGAGGACGGGCTCCGGGTCGGTGGCGAGGCGGGCGTGCAGGTGGGCGTCGCGGAAGGCGTCGTGGCGGCCGGCCTCGAAGACCGCGCCGCGCATGGTCCCCTCGTGACGGAACCCGCACCGCTCGGCGACCCGGCAGGACGCCTCGTGCCCGACGGCGTGGTCCAGCTCCAGCCGGTGCAGGCCGAGTCCGGTGAACGCCCAGCGGGCGGCGAGCAGCAGCGCCCGGGTGGCGACGCCCCGGCCGCGGGCCTCGGGGAGCACCCAGTAGCCGACCCTGGCGTGCCGCAGCACCGGATGGATCCCGACGAGGCCGACGTGCCCCAGGACCGCACCGCTGCCGGCGTCGGCCACCCGGAAGGACGCCCCGGTGCCGTCCGCGTCGTGCCGCGCGCGCCGGCGCAGCGCCTCCCGGGCGCCGGCCCGGTCGACGACCGGCCGGACCGGGGTGTTCCAGCGCTGGAACTCCGGGTCCGTGAAGCTCCGCAGCCACACCTCCGCGTCGGCCCGGGACTCCGGGTCCCAGGCACGCAGCCGCAGGCCGTGGCCGTGCAGTTCGGGAAGCGACCGGGTCCGGGTGTGCTCGTGCGCAAAGGACATGGGGACATTCAAACCCGTCGTTCCCGCACGCGTGATCAATCCGCAACCAATTCCGGTCTTGACCGATACCCATCAACCAGGGGCGTGATTACGCTCGCGCTCATGGCCGACTCCACCGACGCTCCCGCCCCCTCCCCGTCCGCGCGGACCACCGCGCCGAACCGGGTGGACCGCCCGGTCTACGTCATCGGTGGCGGCCCGGGCGGACTCGCCGTCGCGTACGCCCTGCGCGCCCGGGGGGTGCGGGCCGTCGTCCTGGAACGCTCCGACCGCGTGGGGGACTCCTGGCGGCGCCACTACGACCGGCTGCGCCTGCACACCACCCGGCGCCTGTCCGCGCTGCCCGGGCTGCCGATGCCGCGCCGGTTCGGGCGGTGGCCGGCCCGGGACGACGTGGTCCGGTACCTGGAGAAGTACGCCGAGCACCACCGCCTGGAGATCGTCACCGGTGTCGAGGTCTCCCGGGTGGAGCGCGCCCCCGACGGCACCGGCTGGCTGCTGCACGCCACCGGGGGCCGTGAACTGACCGGCGCGGCGGTCGTCGTCGCCACGGGCTTCAACCACACCCCCCGCGTCCCCGACTGGCCCGGCCTGGACGCGTACACCGGCGAGTTCCTGCACGCGTCCGGGTACCGCGACGCCAAGCCCTTCGCCGGCCGGGACGTGCTGGTCGTGGGCGTCGGCAACACGGGCGCCGAGATCGCCGTGGACCTGGTGGAGGGGGGCGCCTCCCGGGTGCGCCTCGCGGTGCGCACCCCTCCGCACATCGTGCGCCGCTCGACCGCGGGCTGGCCCGCGCAGTACTCGGCCGTCCTGGTGCGCCGGCTGCCGGTCGGCCTCGTCGACCGGCTGGGCCGGGTCCAGGCGAGGGTGGCGCTGCCGGACCTGTCGGACCGGGGACTCCCGCGCCCCCGGGCCGGTCTGTACAGCAGGGTGCGGGAGGGGGCCATCCCCGTGCAGGACGTCGGCCTCGTCGACGCCGTGCGCAGGGGGGCGGTGGAGGTCGTGGCCGCGGTGGAGGGGTTCGAGGAGGACCGGGTCGTCCTGGCCGACGGCGAACGCGTCGCCCCGGACGCGGTGGTGGCGGCCACCGGCTACGCGCGCGGTCTCGAGGGCCTGGTGGGCGGGCTCGGCGTCCTGGACGACCGCGGCAGACCGGTCGTCCACGGCGCCCGCACCCCGGCCGGGGCGCCCGGCCTCTACTTCACGGGCTTCACCAACCCGATCAGCGGCAACCTCCGGGAGCTGGCACTGGACGCACAGCGGATCGCGAAGGCGGTGGCCCGCACGGGGGGAGCTTCCCGGCTCCCCGCATGACCGCGGGCCCGACGCCCCCGCCCGGCCCGCTACGCGACCGCCGCCGCGGGCGAAGCGTCCGGCCGCCGCCGGATGACCAGCGCCATCAGCGCCGCCGCGGCGCACAGCGCCCCCGACGCGTACCAGACCACGTCGTACGACCCGAACGCGTCCCGCGCGGCCCCGGCGAGGAAGGCGACGACGGCCGCGCCCACCTGGTGCGAGGCGAGCACCCACCCGAACACGATCGGGCTGTCCTCCCCGTAGTGCTCGCGGCAGAGCGCGAGCGTCGGCGGCACGGTGGCGACCCAGTCGAGCCCGTAGAAGACGATGAAGAGCAGCATCGGCGGGCGCACGTCCGGCGCCAGCAGGATCGGCAGGAACAGCAGCGAGACCCCCCGCAGCGCGTAGTACACCGCGAGCAGCCGGCGCGCGTCGAAGCGGTCCGTGAACCACCCGGACGCCACCGTCCCGACGACGTCGAAGACGCCGATGACGGCCAGCAGCGACGCCGCGGTCGTGACCGGCATGCCGTGGTCGTGGGAGGCGGGCACGAAGTGGGTCTGGATCAGGCCGTTGGTCGAGGCGCCGCAGATCGCGAACGTCCCCGCGAGCAGCCAGAACGGTCCGGTCCGCACCGCCGAGGACAGCACGGTCAGCGCACGCCGGGCAGCGCCCGGGACAGGTGCCGGCCTGGGCACGAACTCCTCCGCCCCGTACGGCTTCTGGCCCACGTCCGCCGGGTGGTCGTGCAGCAGCAGCCAGACGAACGGGACGACCGCCAGCGCGGCGAGCGCCACGGTGACGGCCGCGGGCCGCCAGTCGTGCCGGGTGACGATCCAGGACAGCAGCGGCAGGAAGATCAGCTGTCCGGAGGCGGAGGCGGCGGTGAGGATGCCGCTGACCAGTCCGCGCCGCTCGGTGAACCAGCGGTCGGTGACGGTCGCGGCGAAGGCCAGCGCCATGGAGCCGGAGCCGAGCCCCACCAGCAGGCCCCAGCACAGCAGCAGTTGCCAGGCCGCCGTCATCCACACGGTCAGGCCCGAGCCGAGCGCGATCACGCCGAGGGCGACCGCGACCACCTTCCGGATGCCGTAGCGGTCCATCAGCGCCGCCGCGAACGGCGCGGTGAGGCCGTACAGCGCGAGGTTGACGGAGACGGCGGCGCCGATGGTCCCGCGCGACCAGCCGAACTCCTCGTGCAGCGGGTCGATGAACAGGCCCGGTACGGCGCGGAAGGCGGCGGCGCCGATGATCGTCACGAAGGTGACGGCGGCGACGAACCACGCGCGGTGCACCCGGGTGCGGGGCGGCTCGGGGCCGCTCGCGGGCGGCTCCACGACGGCGGCTGTCTCACTTGTCCGGGTCACGCCACCGAGCTTCCGTGACCGGGCGCACCGCAACGAGTGGCCCAAAGGACAGCATTCGCTAGGATCGGGCCATGGTTGCGGCCGAGCTCCCCGACGCGTCCGCCGGCTTCCGGCCCCACCGCGTCGTCGTCCTGGCCCTCGACGGGCTGCTCCCCTTCGAGCTGGGCATCCCGCACCGCATCTTCGGCCGCCCGAGGGACGGGCGGGGGCGGCCCCTGTACGAGGTGATCACCTGCTCGGTCCGGCCGCCCGGACCGGTGGAGACCGACGCCGACTTCGCCGTCCACGTCGCCCACGGCCCCGAGGCGCTCGCCACCGCCGACACGGTGGTCGTCCCGGCGTCCTACGAGCTCGGCCCGGTGTACGAGCGGGGCGAACTGACCGGTGAACTGGCCGCCGCCCTCGCCCGCGTCCGCCCCGGCACCCGGCTCGCCTCCATCTGCACCGGCGTGTACGTCCTCGCCGCCGCCGGACACCTCGACGGCCGGCCCGCCACCACCCACTGGGCCGACGCCGAGCGCCTGCAGCGGCTGTTCCCCCGGATCGCCGTCGACCCGGACGTGCTGTTCGTCGACGACGGCGACGTCCTGACCTCGGCGGGCGTCGCGGCCGGGATCGACCTGTGCCTGCACATGGTGCGGCGCGACCACGGCGCCGCCGTGGCCAACGAGGTGGCCCGCCGCACGGTCGTGCCGCCGCACCGGGACGGCGGGCAGGCGCAGTACATCGAGCGGCCGGTGCCCGATCCGCGGCAGTCCTCCACCAGCGGCGCCCGCGCGTGGGCGCTGGGCCGGCTGGACGAGCCGATCCAGCTGCGCGACATGGCCGCGCGGGAGGCGATGTCGGTGCGCACCTTCACCCGCCGCTTCCGGGAGGAGGTCGGCGTCAGTCCGGGGCAGTGGCTGGTCCAGCAGCGGGTGGAGCGGGCCCGGTACCTGCTGGAGACCACCGATCTGTCCGTGGACCGGGTGGCCCGCGACGCCGGTTTCGGCACGGCCCAGTCGATGCGGCAGCACCTCCAGGCGGCGCTGGGGGTGACGCCGACGGCGTACCGGCGGACCTTCCGGACCGCCGGACGGCCGCGGGCGACCGCGTCGGCCGGCGGGTGAGCGGCCGGGTCGTCCACGGGCCGCGGAGGGGGCCGGGCGCCTCGTCGGCGGTGGCGGTGCGGCACTGTCCGCCCCGAGCACGGCAGCGCCGCACCGCTCTTCGGCTTCGGCGCTCCCTCCCGGGCTCCCCCCTCGGCCCCGGGGGACCGCGCCGAATCACGACCCACACTCGTCGAGGGCTCCCGTCGTCGGGCCCTCGCCGTCCCCTCGCGGCGAATCGCTGACGAACAGAGTGATCAAACCGTCACCGCGCGTCAATACCGATTCGGGTGACGATGCGTCGGTTGAGGCATATGCCCTGTTCATCGGGGCCGCGCACGGAAGCACACCCGGCGCACCGCATCACACCCCCGCCCGCACGGCCGGCCCACCGTGCCCCCCGTACCCCTGCGGGGGCGCGGGCCGTGCCGGCCCGCGTGCGCTACACCGCTTCGTACGTCAGCCCGCCGCACGCCGACGCGCCGCCGGTCACCTGCGCGCAGCGGTCCAGCTCGCACCAGATCCGCTTGCCGGTGCCCTCCGCGCTCCAGCCCCAGCGGTCGGCCAGCCCGTCCACGAGGGCGAGCCCGCGTCCGCCCGTCGCCTCGCCGTCCACACAGCGCGGCACCGGCGCCCGGCCGCTGCGGTCGGCCACCTCCAGGCGGACGGTGGCCTCCGCGGCGTCCGTCCCCGGCAGGGAGAGCCGCAGGACGGCCGGACAGCCGGTGTGCACCACGGCGTTGGTGACGAGCTCCGAGACGAGCAGGACCAGGGTCTCGGCGAGCGGCTCGTCGGCCCCTATGCCCGAACCGGCCAGCCGCGAGCGGGCCCACTGCCGGGCCCGTCCCACCTCAGCGGGGTCGGGCCGGATCTCCAGCTGCACTTGAAGCACCTGCACCGCTCACACCATCCGAACCGGCGGACACTTGGACTCGCGCCTCACGAGGGCCACGATCGTAGCCATTCTCTGCATGGCCAGAACAACGGCCGGGACGGGGATCACGGAACGTGATTCCCCCGTGGGACAGCATGGTTGACGTACAGTCACGCCAACAAGCGCTTCAGGCATATTCCAGCGCGAAGGAGTACCCGTGCGGCATACTGTGCGACGCTCGCCGCGGGAAGTCGAACGGGCACCGGCGTTCCGCCTGGCCACCCGGCGGACGGCCGCGGGCACCGGCCGGTGCGGGGCCGCCTCGGGGGCGGCTCCGGCGCGGTGCGTGCCCGGGACCACTCGCATCTGACACAAGGTACCGGAGCGGACGTCCGACTCCGGGCCGTGACGGGCGCCGCGCGGGGCACGAGCCGTCATCGACCCTCCGTGATCATGGTGATGCCACGATCCGTGACATCCGCGCGGGGCGCCCTACTCGGGAACGGTGAAGTAGCGGGCGAAGGAGCGGACGGTCTCCTCCTCGCCGATCCTGCCGTCGGCGTCGGAGTCCAGCGCGGCGGCGGCCGCGCGGGCGAGGTCCTCCGGGACGCCGAGCACCCCGAGGACCCGTGCGGCGTCCTCGACGGTGGCCGCGCCGTCCCCGTCGGTGTCGGCGACGGCGAGCGCCGCGTGCAGGAAGGGCCGGGCGATCTCGGCGAACCGGTCCGGGTTGTCCCGCAGCCGCTTGACCGCGCCGTTCACGAACTCCTCGCGCGTGATGCGCTGGTCGCCGTCGCGGTCCGCGATCCCCGCCATGCCCTGCCAGAACGCCTCGGCCCCGACGTACAGGGCCTGGCCCTTGTCGGAACGGGCCGCGGTGCCGAACTCGGCGAGCAGCGCCTTGGCCGCCTTGCTGAAGTCCTCGCGGTCGATGTAGCCGTTGCCGTCCTGGTCGAAGCCGGCGAAGCGGGCCGCGATCCTGCGCTCGTACTCGCTGGTGACCATGTCTCTCTCGGGCCGCCTTAGGTCGGTGGGTCGTCTCGCAGGGAGCGTACGGGGTGAGGGGCCGCCGGGGAGCCCGGAAACGGCGCCCGGACCAAGACCGGGGGAACAACGGGACACACGTGTGACACGTGTGAGCGCGCGCACCCGGTGTCACGCCGACAGCGGGCGGGGGTCCTCGTCGACCGCGGACGTGACGTCCGGGCGGATCTCGAAGAGCCTGCGGACCCCGAGGGCGCCGAGCACCTTGTTGACGTGACTGCCGTCGGCGGCCCCCCGCGCGGGGAGGATCAGCCGCAGGCTGCCCCGGCAGGAGCGGAGCAGCCGGCGGGAGGCTATGAGCACGCCGACCCCGCTGGAGTCGCAGAACCACACCTCGGAGAGGTCGAGGACGAGACTGTGCCTGCCCTCGGCCACCGCGTCGTGCACCCGCTGGCGCAGCACCGGGGAGGTCACCAGGTCCAGCTCGCCCGACACCCGGAGCACGGACCACGCGCCGTGCTCCCCGCCGGTCACTTCGAAGGTCACCACCACACCCCTGGCTCGCCGAAACGGAAGCAGTCCCTACGCTTCCTTGCAGCGCGGCTGCCCACCGGCCGTTCCCCGAAACGCGGGCCGGGAAACGACCACTCAACAGAAAGGGCTTGTTCCGGTCACTTTCAATCCGATTCGATCGGTTCCGGTCGACGCGGAGAAGGGTGGGCACGGCCCGGACGGCGTCCGACGAGGACGGGCGGTCCCTTACCACCTGCGGCTGCTCCAGGGGCGCACATTGCCATAAAGGGGCGTGCGCCCCGCTCCGTGCCGACTACATTCTTGGTGTCACCGGCCACACGCCGGCCCGGGTACCGACCGACCCGGGACCGGGGAGGAACAGGGGGTGAGGGGCCGCATGCCGTCGACGGACGTACCGCCCCACTGGGACCACAGGATGCAGCAGCGGCTCGCCCGCGGGGAGGCGGCCGCCCTCGGCGAGCTCTACGACCGGTTCGCCTCGCTCGTGCACGGCCTCGCCCACCGCGTCGTCGGCGACGAGCACGCCGCCGACGCCGTCACCCGTGACGTCTTCGCCCACGTCTGGGAACACCCGGACTCCTACGACCCCGCACAGGAACCCCTGCGCTCCTGGCTCGCCGTGCTGACCAGCCGGCTGGCCGTACGGCGGCTGCGCACCGCAGGGACCGCGGCGCTCGCCCGCGGCGGCCCCGGCACCCCGGAGGACCTGGAGCGCACGGTGCGCAGCGCCTCGGTGGCGGCCCGCGCCGACTACATCGTCCAGTCCATGCCGACGCCGCTGCGGGCCGCCCTGGAGCTGGCGTACTTCCAGCGCCGGGACTACCGCCGGACCGCCCTCGACCTGGGCGTCACCGACGACGAGGCCCGCCGTCGGCTCCGCCTGGGCCTGCAGCTGCTGGCCACCGCCCACGACGCCGGGGCCCCGGGCGCCCCGCCCGGGATCGGGGGTGCCGCGTGAGCGGACCCCTGGCCGGCCACGCCGAGCCGTACGACGACCGCGCGGAGTGCGCCGGACCGCTCGTGCCGGAGCACCGCGTGCTGAAGTCGCTGCTGGGCGCCTGGGCCCTGGCCGCCTGCGCGCCGGCCGAGGCGGAGGCCGTCGAGGAGCACCTCGGCGCCTGCGGGGCCTGCGCGGACGAGGCGCTGCGGCTGCGCGGGGCGGTCGGCCTGCTCCAGCGGCCCGAGAGCCTGGACCTGGACCCCGGCCTGCGCGCCCGCGTCATGGAGTCCTGCCTGCAGCGGCGCCCGCCGCGCGTCCCCGTGCCCGAGTGGGCCGCCGCGTACGACACCGAGACCGCGCGGCTGGACGCGCTGCTCCAGGACTTCGGCGCCTCCGAGTGGCACGCGCCGGTGCGGCTGCGCTGGTACGAGTCGGACGAGGCGAGCAGCCGCCGGACCACCGTCGCCGGGGTCATCGCGCACCTGATGACGGTCGACGGGCTGGTCGCGGTCGCCCTCGGCCTCGAGGACCCGCTCGGCGGGGCCGCGGCCGTCCGGCCCACCCCGTGGGACCGCACCGAGGCGTACTGGCGGGCCGCCCGCCTCCCGCCCACCCGCTCGGTGCGCACGCCCTGGCGGGAGCAGAGCCGCACCCTGGTCCGGACGGCGTCCCTCACGGACGGCGGCGCCGGGCGGCTGCCCGTGTCGTACGGCGACTACGCACTGCCGCTGCGCGACGCGATGCTGGACCGGGCCTTCGAGTGCTGGGTGCACGCGGAGGACATCGCCGAGGCGGTGGACTACCCCTACGAACCGCCCTCCGGGCGGCATCTGCACCGCATCGTCGACCTGGCCGCGCGGATGCTGCCGGCCGTCCTCGAGCACCGCCGGCAGCACGGGCTGGCCTCCCCCGTGGAGCGGCGTCCGGTCGTCGTCGGGAAGCCGGGACGCAGCCTGCGGCTGGAGATCGAGGGGTCCGGCGGGGGCGAGTGGCTGATCCCGCTGGACTCCCCGGCGGCGGAGGGCTCCGCCGAGCACGAGGTGGCGCACGTCGCGCTGGACGGGGCGGAGTTCTGCCGGCTGGCGGCGGGACACCTGCCGCCGCGGGAGGCCGCGGCGGGGCAGGTCGGGGACCGCGACGCCATCAGGGACGTGCTGTTCGCGGCGGCGAGCATGAGCCGGCTGTAGGGCGGGGTCCGGCTTCGTCGGCGGGCACGGGCGCGGGAGCCGGCCCCGCGCACCCGCGGCCGCCGACGAGGCGGACGCCCCGCCCCGTCAGGCGAAGACGACCGTCCGCCGCCCGTTGAGCAGGATGCGCCGCTCCGCGTGCCACTTCACCGCCCGCGCCAGCGCCTGGCACTCCACGTCCCGGCCGATCGCGACGAGCCCCTCGGGGGTGACGTCGTGTGCCACCCGCTCGACCTCCTGCTCGATGATCGGCCCCTCGTCGAGGTCGGCGGTGACGTAGTGGGCCGTGGCGCCGATGAGCTTCACGCCCCGCGCGTGCGCCTGGTGGTACGGCTTCGCGCCCTTGAAGCTCGGCAGGAAGGAGTGGTGGATGTTGATGATCCGCCCGGAGAGCCGCTTGCACAGGTCGTCCGAGAGGACCTGCATGTAGCGGGCGAGGACGACGAGTTCGACCTCGTCCTCGCGGACGATCTCCAGCAGCCGGGCCTCGGCCTCCGCCTTGGTCTCCTTCGTCACCGGGATGTGGTGGAAGGGGATGCTGTACGAAGCCACCAGCTCGGCGAAGTCGGTGTGGTTGGACACCACCCCGGCGATCTCCACCGGCAGCGCGCCGGTCTGCGCGCGGAACAGCAGGTCGTTCAGGCAGTGCCCGAACCTGCTGACCATGAGCAGGACGCGCATCTTCCGGTCGGCCCGGTTGATCTGCCAGTCCATCTGGAAGGAGTCACCGATCGCCGCGAAGCTCGCCCGCAGCTTCTCCACGGTCACCGGGGCGTCCGCCGAGAAGTGGACGCGCATGAAGAACAGACCCGTGTCGTGGTCGCCGAACTGCTGGCTGTCCTCGATGTTGCAACCGGTCATGAAGAGGTAGCTCGACACGGCGTGCACGATGCCCTGCTTGTCGGGGCAGGACAGGGTGAGGACGTACTGGTCGGCCGGGGCCGCGACTCGGGTGGACTGCTCGCTCATGCACCAAAGGGTCCCACACGCGCGGTCGCGGCCGGCCGCCGTTCCGCTACGCGGACCGCGTCAGGATCCGCAGCACCTCGAGGGTGCTCGGCGGCGCGTCGGGGTCGTCGCCGTCGCTCGCCGCCATCCGCACGTGCGCGTCCCGCGCGGCCCGCACCGCCTCCGGCCACCCCTCGTGCTCGAGGTAGGCGGCCACCGGCGCGTCCGGACCGACCTGGTGCATGATCCGCAGGACGCGCAGCACCGCCGTGTCGACGAGCGCCGCCTCCTGGGAGTCGCGGAAGATCGTGCCGACGTACTTCTCGGCGGACCAGTTGTCCAGCCAGGTGTCCTCGACCAGCCGGTAGACGGCGTCGGTGACGTCGCCGTAGCCGTCGACCCCGGCCAGCCAGACGTCCCGCTGGAAGACGGGGTCGGAGAGCATGTGCAGCGCGGAGCGCACATTGCTGCGCCAGCGCCACCACGGCATGTCGTTGAGTGGCATGCCGCCCATGGTGGGGGAGCGACGGCCGCGACGGGAAGAGTTCTCCGAACCTTGCACGATCGTCGATCGTACGTTTCCGCGCCGCGCGGGTCGTACGGGACCCCGCAATTCACCTCCGCGTCACCCTCCGTCGACCGGGGGTCACTCCGGGATTGACCGCGTGGGGGAATCGTGCGGAGGCATGACCGGCAGGCGACGCATCCGCAGCCCCCTCCGTCCCCGTCCCCTCCGGCGGCCCGTCGGAGCCGGCGTCCTGGCCGCGGGCGCGCTGGTGGCGTGCGTGCCGCTCGCCGCGGGGTGCGGGGTCGTCCCCGGCACCGCGGGGGGCCCCGGGAACGACCCCGTCACCGTGATGACGTGGGCGCCCCAGGACACCCGGGCCACCAACAAGCCCGGGATGCCCGCGCTCGCCGAGGCGTACGCCCGCTGGATCAACTCCCGAGGCGGCATCAACGGCCGCCGTCTCACCGTGCTGACCTGCAACGAACGCAACGACACCGTGGCCGCCGCGCGGTGCGCCCGGCGCGCGGTGCAGGAGAACGCCGTCGCGGTCGTCGGCTCCTACAGCCAGCACGCCGACTCCTTCATGCCCACCCTGGAGAGCGCCGGCATCCCGTACATCGGCGGCTACGGCATCACCACCGACGAGTTCACCAGTCCCCTGTCCTACCCGGTCAACGGCGGCCAGCCGGCGCTGCTGGCCGGTCTCGGCCGCACCCTCGCCGACGCCTGCGGACCGGTCGCCCTGATCCGGCCCGACACCATCGCGGGCGACCAGCTGCCCCCGCTGCTCGACTCGGGCCTGGAGGCGGGCGGGCACGGGCGCGCCGGTGACCAGCGGGCGGCGGAGGACGCCACCTCGTACGACGACCAGGCCGAGCGGGCCCTGGCGCGCGCCACCGGGGACGCGGACGGGCGGGGCTGTGTGGTGCCCGCCCTCGGCGACCGCACCAACACCTTCATGGACTCCTTCCGGCGGGCCCGCGCCGGCCGTCCCGAGGTGCGCACGGCGACCGTGCTGGGCAGCGTCGACCAGACGGCGATCGACGCGTCCGGCGGGGCGTCGGGGCCGTACGAGGGGTCGTACGTCACCGGCTGGTACCCGGCGGCGGGCGACGCCCGGTGGGACCCGATGAAGAAGGTGATCGAGGAGGAGGCGTTCGGGGACAACCGGATCGACGCCGCGGACGCCGGGGTGCAGACCACCTGGATCGCCTACACCGTGTTCAGGCGGGTCGTGGAGTCGCTGGGGGACGGCGAGGTGAGCGCCGACACCGTGAGCGGGGCGCTGGACGGCGGGCTGGAGGTCACCACGGGCGGGCTCACCCCCGCCCTGCGGTGGGGCTTCCAGGACGAGCTCGCCGCCGTCGGCTTCCCCCGGCTGGTCAACGCGAACGTGACCCTGCAGGTGGTCGAGGACGGCCGGCTGGTCGCGGCCCGCGAGGGCTTCACCGACGTGACGAGGACGCTGCGGGAAGCGGAGCTGGGCTGACCCGGTCCCGCCCGGACGCCCGGGCGGGACCACGGGCTCTCAGCGCCCGGTCACAGCTGGGTCGGCCGGCGTTCGGTCAGGCCGTACCGCTTGGCGATCTCGTTCCACAGCTCGGCGGCCTTCTGCTTCTCGGTGGTCGCGGTGCCGCTGGCCCGGTTGCCGGCCTGGGTCCGGCCGGTGGAGCGGGCCTGGCCCTTCCTGCAGCCCTTCTTGCCGGCGGTCTGGTCGGCCCAGGCGGCGTAGTGCTCGTCGGCCGAGGCCGACGCCTCCCACGCCTTGGTGAGCGCGGTGGTCAGCGCCTCGTGGTTCGGCAGCCTGTCCACCGACAGGCCGGAGAGGTCGGTCACCAGTCGGGTGCGCTGCCCGGCCGCGTCCCGCAGGTCCTTGGCCGCCCGGCCGAGGTCGCGGCAGGCCTTCACGTCGGCGACCGCGTTGATCACGGTGGTCCGGCTGTCACCGCTGTCGGCCAGCAGCTTGTCCAGCTCGACGGCCTGCTCCCGGGCCGGGTCGGCGGACGGCGACGCGGAGGCCTCCCCGCTCGCGGACGCGGTCGCGGACACGGACACGGTCTGGTCGTCGTCGCCGCCGTCCGGGCTGCCGAGCAGCGCGCCCGCCCCGACGCCGAGGACGGCGATGCCGACGCCGACCGCCGCGATGAGCGGCACCCGTGAGCCGCCGCGGCCACCGCCGCGTCCGCCGCGGCCGCCGGCGGGGGCGGGCGGCGGGGTGTGGTGGGCTCCCCCGGCGGGCTGCCCGTGCCCCACGCGCGGGAGCTGCTGGGTGGATCCGGGCGGACCGCCGGCGTCGTCGCTGCGGAAGAGGTTGTCGAACTCGGCGGGCGGCTGCCGGTTGCCGTCACCGGGCGGCGGGGCGCCGTAGGACTGCCCGGGGGGCTGGTCGGCGACGGGGGCGATGTACTGGGTGGCCTCGGCGTCGGGGTGGCCGGCGGACGGCGGGTGTCCCGCGCCGTGCGCGCCCTGCGGGGGCACGCCCGGGTAGCCGCCCGCCCCGGAGCCGTGGGCGGGCATCTCGGGCGGCAGCGCGCCCGGGGCCACCGGGGGTATGAGCTGTGTCGCGCCCTCGTCTCCGCCGGCGGGCACCGGGGGGATGAGCTGCGTCGCGCCCTCGTCTCCCCCGGCGGGCACCGGGGGCATGTACTGGGTGACACCCTCCGTCCCGTCGGGCGCGGCGGCCGGCGGGTACTGGGGGGCGCCGTAGCCGTTCCGGGCACCGGCGGCGTAGGGGTCCGCGGGCGGCAGCGGGGTACCGGCGGCGTAGGGATCGGCGCCGCCGTACGGAGCGGCACCGCCGTACGGAGCGGCACCGCCGTACGGAGCGGCACCGCCGTACGGAACGTCTCCGTACGGGCCGGACGGGGCGTTCCCGCCGTATCCGGCGCCCGGCTGCGGGCCGTTCGGGGCGTACGGGGGGTGTCCGCCGTGGGTGTGCGCGCCCTCGGGCGGGAGCGGGCCGGGGCCGCCGCCGGGGGCCGGGGCGGGCGGGTGCTGCGCGCCCCACGAGGAGGTCTCCGGGGTGTCCCACCGGCCGTCGGCCGGGGGCTGCTGCCCGTCCTGGCCGGGCTGTGCGTCAGGGCCCTGCCGGCCGGGGCCCCACGGGGTGTCCCAGGTCCGGCCGTCGGCCGGGGCCGAGGCGGGGAACCCGCCGCCGGAGGTCCGGCCGTCCGCGCCGCCGGGGGCGGCCGGTCCGGCCGTCGCGCCCGGCAGCAGGGGTTCACCACCGTCGGAGGGCAGCACGATGCCTTCGCGCGCGGGGCGCGCCGAGGGCTCCTCGCCCTGTCCACTCTGCGTCACCGGGACTCCTAGCCATGGGGGACCTTGTGAATCGGGCTCACGCTACCGGGTCCCCCGAGCCGGGTGCCACGCAGCACGGAGCCCGGCCTCCTGCCCCGTGAGCGCGGTGACGGAACCGGGTCACCGCACGCCGTTCACCTCACCTCCCCGCCCACCCGTCCGTCCCGTCGCCGGTGTCACGCCGCCGTCTGGAGCTCCATCCGCGCCCCGAACTCCCGTACCACGGACTCCTCCCGGTACGGCTCGAGGCGCTGCTGGAGGTCCTCCAGGTACTCGGTGCCCCGGTCGGAGCGGATCCCGTCGAGCAGCTCGACCGCCTTCAGGCCCGTGCTGCAGGCCTGTTCGATCTCGCGCTGCTGCACCTGCGCGGTGGCCAGCAGCACGTAGCCGATCGCCCGCCGCCGCGCCCGCGACACCGGATGCCCGTCCAGCGACTCCTGCGCGCACCGCGCGGCGGCCCGGGCCTGACCGAGGTCGCGGTGACAGTGCGCCAACTCGTCGGCCAGGTAGGCCCCGTCGAAGTGCACGATCCACGCCGGGTCGTCGCCGGAGGCCGGATCGGCGGCCTCCAGGGCGCTCACGGCGCGCCCCGCGGCCACCTGCGTGGCGTGCGCGTCGCCCATCAGCGCGTGCCCGCGCGCCTCCGCCGCGAGGAACATCGCCTCCGCCCGGGGGGTCACGCGCCCCCGTGCGCCCTCCTGCGCCGCGCGCGCCAACTGCGCGATCTCCCGCGGGTTTCCGAGCTGCGCCGCCAGGTGGCTCATGGAGGCGGCGAGCACGTACCCGCCGTAGCCGCGGTCCCCTGCGGCCTGTGCCAGCCGCAGCGCCTGGATGTAGTAGCGCTGGGCGAGGCCCGGTTGCCCGGTGTCGACGGCCATGTAGCCGGCGAGTTCGGTCAGCCGCGCGACCGCCGCGAACAGGTCGCGGCCCACGGCCTCGCGGTACGACCCCGCCAGCAGCCCCGAGACGACGCTGTTGAGGTAGTGGACCACGACCGGGCGGACGTGCCCGCTGCCGTACTGGTGGTCCAGGTCCACCAGCGCCTGCGTCATGGACCGCACGGCCGCCACGTCGGACTGGCCCACGCGCGGCCCGGCGGAGCGCGCCACCTGTCCGTCGGGCGCGGTGATCAGCCAGTCGCGGCTGGGCTCCACCAGCGCGGAGGAGGCGACGGAGGCCCCGGACAGGAAGTCCCGCCGGCCCACGTCGCTGCGCCACAGCTCGCAGACCTGCTCGATGGCCCCCAGTACCGTCGGCGAGAACTGGAGGCCGACGCCCGACGCGAGGTTCTTGCCGTTGGCCATGCCGATCTCGTCGATCGTGACCGTACGGCCCAGTTTGCGGCCCAGCGCCTCCGCGATGATCGCCGGCGCCCGGCCCCGCGGCTGCTGTCCGCGCAGCCAGCGGGCCACCGACGTCTTGTCGTAGCGCAGGTCGAGGCCGTGCTCGGCGCCGCACATGTTGACCCTGCGGGCCAGCCCGGCGTTGGAGCATCCGGCTTCCTGGATGAGCGCCTGCAGCCGTTCGTTCGGCTGCCGCGCGACGAGAGGCCTTGCGGCCATGGCGTACCCCCTGAGGCTGCGGTGCCCTGCCCACGCACCGGGTTGACGTGTCTTCCGCGGCCGTACGTCTCGCGTCCCGGCGAGAAGTGCGGCCGGGAAGATCAATGCCCCGCCGAAGTACGGACAATGCGGGACATATGAGGTTTGCCGGGGTAACGGCGGATGCCGGCCCCCCTCCTGGTTACCCACCGGGGACGCGGATCCTCTCGCGCGCCCCCGTGGATGCACCCATGCGCCCCGAACACGGGCCCGGTGCTCCTCCCCCGCGCATGCGCGGGGGCGTAACCCCTGGTGACGGCCGTAGTTGTGTTCATCGTGGAAGAGACGATCGCGGGCGCCGACGCCGTACGGATCCCGGGGCAGCGCGGGGAATCGCTGCTGGACACCGCCGTTCGCTACGTCGAGGAGTGGCACTGGGACGTGCTCCCGGGCACCTGGCCGGAGTCCGTCGGCGGGGTGCAGCGCTGCTCGTGCGGTGACGCCGCGTGTCCCGCGCCCGGCGCGCACCCTGCCCGCCCGGACTGGGCGGCCGGGGCGACCGGCAGTGCGACCGTCGCCCGCCGGATGTGGCGGGAGCGGCCGGCCGCGTCGGTCCTGCTGCCCACCGGGCGGGCCTTCGACGCGGTCTCCGTGCCGGAGGCGGCGGGGTTCCTGGCGCTCGCGCGGATGGAGCGGATGGGACTGACGCTGGGGCCGGTCACGGTGACTCCGGACCGGCGGACGGAGTTCTTCGTGCGGCCGGGGGCCTTCGCGAAGGTGCCGGGGCTGCTGCGCGGGCTGGGGTGGGCGCCGTCGTCGATCGACCTGACGGTCCTGGGGGAGGGCGCGTACGTGGCCGCGCCGCCCACCCGGTTCGGGTCCCGGGGGGCCGTGCAGTGGGCACGCCGGCCCACGTCCGCGCACCGGTGGCTGCCGGACGTGGCGGAGTTGGTCCCGCCGTTGGCGTACGCGTGCGGCAGGGACCGGTAGGGCGGCGGCCCCGAGGTGCGCGGTTCCCGTCCGCGGCGGCGGCCGCGTCGTGGCCGGCCGCCGGAGGTGCCGGCGGCGGTGGGCAAGGGGTGAGCCGGGGTCAGCCGTCGCCGAGCGAGTCCAGGAAGGGTTCGATCGCCGCGAGCCAGGCCTCCGGCTGGTCGTAGTGGACCAGGTGGCCGGCGTCGGCGACCTCCGCGTACCGGCCGCGGGGCAGGACGCGGACCATCTCCTGGGCCTCCGCGCGGCCGAGTTCGCCGTCGAGGCCGCGGACCACCAGGGCGGGGCAGCGCACCTGGGCCAGTTCCTCCCAGTGCGCGTCGAACACCCAGGTCTCGCGGGAGCGGAGCATCTGGTCCGGGTCGAACACGGGGCGCCAGCCGTCCGGGGACTCGGCCATCACCTCGGCGTAGAACGCGCCGCGAGCCGGGTTGGGCCGCTCCACCCAGGGGTCGTCCTCGCCGAACCACTTGCGCACGTCGGCGAGGGTGGCGAAGGGGAGCGGCCAGGTCGTGAACCACTCGGCCCACTCGCGCTGCGAGGCGGCCCCGAGGGCGGAGGCCCGCATGTCACAGATGATCAGCCCGCGCACCAGGTCGGGGCGTTGGGCGGCGAGCTGCCAGGCGGTGAGCGCGCCCATCGCGTGGCCGATGAGGACGGCGGGCCCGAGGCCGAGCTGCTCCAGGGCCGCCTCGGCGTCGCCGACGTAGGCGTCACGGGTGTAGGAGGCCCGCGGGGGCTTGTCGCTGCGGCCGTGGCCGCGCTGGTCGAGGGCGATCGCGCGGTACCGCCCGGAGAGCCGGCGGGCGGTGGGCGCCCAGTGCGAGGCCCGGCCCATCAGGCCGTGCAGTAACAGCACGCCCGGCGCGTCCTGCGCGGTGCTCCCCGCCGGGCCGGCCCCGTCCTTGGGCGGGTCGCCGAACTCCCAGGCGGCAAGCCGCACACCGTCCGCCCCGGTCACGTCGACGCGTCGCGCCATGGTCCTGGCACCCCCAAGCTCGCTGCCTGTCGTGCTGGTCCTGCCTGTTGCTCCGTGCCGCAGATTATCGAATGCGCATTCGGAAACGGCTTCTCGCCCGATAACACCCCTCGTTCGAGTGACCCCCCGCGGGGATTGATCGCCGCGACCCGGGGGAGATCTTCAGCGGGGGGCGGACCGCTCGGGGAAAACGGTCCGCGAGGAATGACCCTGAGAGCTCGGGGCTCCGGGTCAGCACAGGGGAGGACAGGCCCCGGCGCCGCACGGCGCCGGGGCTCCTCACGTGGTCACGGCACATCGTCCCGCCCCTCCCCTGCCGGATGGCACCGCCACCGCTCCGGCCGGAGCCCCTCAGGCCGGATGCCCCACGCCACAGCCTCGCACGCGAACCCGGCGAGCGCTGCGGTCACCCGCACCGGATCCCGGTCCGGCGCGTTCACACCGCAGGGCGCGAACCGCCCGCACGTCCCGGCGCCCCGTCCGCCGTACCGGTCAGGGCTTGGCGACGAACACGTGCGAGGCCACCTCCGCATCCAGCTCGGCCGCCTCGCCGCTGCTGCCCACCAGCACCCCGCCCGCCGACCCCGTCACGCTGACCACCGAGCCGGGCTGGACGCCCGCCCGGCGCAGCGTGTACATCAACTGCGCGTCCGTCTGGATCGGCTCACCGATCCGGCGCACCACGACCGTCTTGCCCTCGGCACCCGGGTCGAGATCGGCCAGCGAGACCATGCCCTCGTCGAGGAACGGGACGGCGCCGTCCTTCTCGCCCAGTTCCTCCAGGCCCGGGATCGGGTTGCCGTACGGCGACTCGGTCGGGTGCCTCAGCAGCTCCAGCACGCGGCGCTCGACGGCCTCGCTCATCACGTGCTCCCAGCGGCACGCCTCGGCGTGGACCTGCTCCCACTCCAGGCCGATCACGTCGACCAGGAGACACTCGGCGAGGCGGTGCTTGCGCATCACGCGCGTGGCCAGCCGGCGGCCCTCGTCGGTGAGCTCCAGGTGCCGGTCGGGGGCGACGGACACCAGGCCGTCGCGCTCCATCCGCGCCACCGTCTGGCTGACCGTCGGGCCGCTCTGGTCGAGCCGCTCGGCGATCCGGGCGCGCATGGGGACCACACCTTCCTCCTCCAGCTCGAGGATGGTGCGGAGATACATCTCCGTGGTGTCGATCAGTCCGGACATACATGCCCCTTGATGAGATGTGCGGATGGCTCCGCCGGAGGCTGGACGGCTCACCGGCGCGTGCGCTGGCCCAGGACCCAATTCTTACGCATGCGGCCGACAACGGGGCCGTGCCGTGGGCGACGAGGGGCCGTGCGGAGGGGCGCCCCGCCGTCGGGCACCGTATTGACACGGTACTGGTCCAGACCGCACGGTGATCCGCAACACTCCTTCCCGAAGGGATGCCGCATGAGCGACCGCACGCCGGCCGGCCGGTTCCTCGACGCCGCGATCGACCTGCTGCAGCGGATCCGCGACGAGGAGGCCGAGTCCGTCGCGGCGGCGGGCGCGCTGCTCGCCGACACGGTCGCGGACGGCGGCCGGCTCTTCGCCTTCGGCGCCGGTCACTCCTCGCTCGCCGCGCAGGACCTCGTCTACCGGGCCGGCGGACTCGCCCTGATGAACCTGCTCGCCGTGCCGGGGACCGTCGGCGTCGACGTGACGCCGGCCACGCTGGGCTCCGCCCTGGAGCGGGTCGACGGGCTCGCGGGCGTGGTCCTCGAGTCCTCGCCCCTGCGCACGGGCGACGCCCTGATCGTCGTCTCCCTGTCCGGGCGCAACGCGCTGCCCGTGGAGATGGCCGTGAAGGCGCGCGAACTGGGCGTGCGGGTGATCGGCGTGACCTCGCTGGCGTACGCGACGCGGACGACGTCCCGGCACGCCTCGGGGACGTTCCTGAAGGACCACTGCGATCTCGTGCTGGACTCCGGGATCGCGGTCGGGGACGCGGAGCTCACCCTCGACGGCGTGTCCGCCCCCTTCGCCCCCGCGTCCACGGTGGTCACCACGGCGCTCCTGCAGTCCGTCATGGCCACCGCGGCGGCGGTGCTCGCCGAGCGCGGGATCGAGCCGCCGCTGCTGCGCTCGGGCAACGTGGACGGCGGTCACGCGTGGAACGCCCGCGTCTTCGACGCGTACGCCGACCGCATCTTCTACCGCCACTGACCCGGGCGACGGGCCTCAGCGGTCGTCGCCGCGGAGGGCCGCCAGGTCCAGGGAGGTGGCGATGCGCACCGCCACGTCCTCCGCGTACATCGCGTCGGAGCGTTCGAACGCACTGCGCCCCGCCCCCCGCAGAAACGTCACAGCACCCAGCGTGCGCCCCCGGCTCCGCAGCACCGTGCACAGCGCGTGCACCGCGTCCGCCGGCCACTGCCGCGCCAGCGCCCACGCCCGCGCCTCCTCCCCGGTCAGGGAGCCCGCCCCGGCCCGCACCGTCCCGGCCCGCTCCACGCACTGCACCGCCGGGTGCCCCTCCCCGTACCGCACCGGCAGCCCCGCCCGCCCCGCGAGCCTGCTCGGCCCCGGCGCCCCGGACGGCGTGGCCGCGATCCGCACCAGCCGCACCCGGTCGGCGTCCCGGGCGCAGTCGGCCACCCGGTCGACCAGCGCGTGGTCGGCGAACCCGGCCAGCGCGAAGTCCAGGTGGACCGTCGCCGCCTCCGCCGGGTCCTCGCACTCCGCCGCCGCCCGCGCCGCGCGGTGCAGCTGCTGCGCGCGGAACCGCAGCAGCGACGCCTCCTGCTCGCCCTGCCGGGCCTCGGTCACGTCCTGGAACAGCCAGCCCACCCCCAGCGGCACCGGCTCCTCCGCGAGCGGTGACGACAGCCGCACGAACCCGCTCCGCCAGCACCGCCGCCGCTCGCCCTCCGGCGTGCGCACGCTCACCCACAGGTCGGCCGGCGCGGGCGGCGCACCCTCGGCGAGGACATGGGCGAGCGCGCCCTCCAGCTCCTCCGCGCCCTGCGCCAGCAGCTCCCCCAGCGGCCGCCCCAGGACGGACGTCCGCCCCGTGCCCAGCGCCCGCGCGGCGTGCGGGTTCAGCACCGCGGGGCGCAGATCGGCGTCGACCAGGACGACACCCCAGCTCGCGTCCTCCAGCAGCGCCTCGCTCAGCGCGATCGACCGCTCCAGGTCGATCTGCGCGTGCACCTCGCTGAACGCGCAGTACACCCCCGCCGGCTTCCCGTCCGGCCCGCGCACCGCCGCGGACTGCGTGCGGACCAGCACCCGGCCGCCGTCCTTGGTCAGCAGCGCGAACTCGTCGACCTGCCGGCCCGGCGCGTCCATGGCCGACATCAGCCGCGCCTCGACCTCCTCGGCGTCCGCGCGGCGCACGGCCCACCCGGCGAACCCGGACCGGCCCACCGCCTCGTCCGCGCTCCAGCCGAGGATCCGCTGCGCCTCACGGTTCCAGTGCGTGACCGTCCCGTCCGCGTCGAAGGCGCACAGGGCGGCGTCCATGCCGTCGAGCAGCGCGGCGAGGAGGTCGGATCCGTCCGGCCCCTCCCGCGCGGGCCCGGGCTCGTCCGGCCCCAGCTCGTCGGTGGCCCCACTACGCCGGGAAGCACTCACCTGGACCCCCTGCAGGCTGCGTCCGCACGTACGGTACGACGGTTCGCTCACGTGCAATCATTCAACTTGAACGTGACTCAGCGCACACCGGGTTCCCGCAAGATTCCGGGAATCGTCGCGCGACGCGCCCCGATCGTCCGGCGAGCCGACCGCGCCCCGCACGGAGGTCCGTGAAAAAAAGCGGTTGATACCGCGGGGTCCGGTTCCTAAAGTGGGCGGTACTTCGGAAAGGAGGTGGTTCGGCAGATGTATGACAACCGGACGGAAGAGGTGGCTGCGGGCTAGGGCCCGTCGCCGTACTCGGTTCGGCGCCGGACCGGCGTGTGCGAGACACACGCAACCGGCCCAATCCAACGCAGTCACCCGACCCGCGAGTCGCCGGTAACGTCCGGCCGGCTCCTCCCCAGGGAGGAACCAGACTCGCGGGTCGTCTGCTTTTCCGGGGCCCGCTCAGTGGGCGATGTCCGCGTACCCCTCGATCTCGCGCGGGTCGCGCGTGCCCGGACCGACGTAGCGGGCCGAGGGACGGACCAGGCGGCCGGTGCGCTTCTGCTCCAGGATGTGCGCCGACCAGCCCGCCGTGCGGGCGCAGGTGAACATCGAGGTGAACATGTGGGCCGGGACCTCGGCGAAGTCCAGCACGATGGCCGCCCAGAACTCCACGTTGGTGGCGAGCACCCGGTCGGGGCGGCGGGCGTGCAGCTCGGCCAGGGCGGCCTTCTCCAGGGCCTCGGCGACCTCGAAGCGCGGTGCGCCCAGCTCGCGGGCGGTGCGGCGCAGGACGCGGGCGCGGGGGTCCTCCGCGCGGTAGACGCGGTGGCCGAAGCCCATGAGGCGCTCGCCCTTGTCGAGGGCCTGCCGGACGTAGGCCTCGGCGTCCCCGGTGCGCTCGATCTCCTCGATCATGCCCAGGACGCGTGAGGGGGCTCCGCCGTGCAGCGGCCCGGACATGGCGCCCACGGCGCCCGACAGGGCCGCCGCGACGTCCGCGCCGGTCGAGGCGATGACCCGCGCGGTGAAGGTGGAGGCGTTCATGCCGTGCTCGGCGGCCGACGTCCAGTACGCGTCGACGGCGGCGACGTGCTTGGGGTCGGGTTCGCCGCGCCAGCGGATCATGAAGCGTTCGACGACGGACTCGGCCCTGTCTATCTCGCGCTGCGGCACCATGGGCAGGCCCTGGCCGCGCGCGGACTGGGCGACGTAGGACAGGGCCATGACGGCGGCGCGCGCGAGGTCGTCGCGGGCCTGCTCGGCATCGATGTCGAGGAGCGGTTTCAGGCCCCACACGGGCGCCAGCATGGCCAGCGCGGACTGCACGTCGACGCGGATGTCGCCGGAGTGCACGGGGATCGGGAACGGCTCGGCGGGCGGCAGTCCGGGGTCGAAGGCCCCGTCGACGAGCAGCCCCCACACGTTGCCGAAGGAGACGTGCCCGACCAGGTCCTCGATGTCGACGCCCCGGTACCGGAGGGCGCCGCCCTCCTTGTCCGGTTCGGCGATCTCCGTTTCGAACGCGACGACCCCTTCGAGCCCGGGTACGAAGTCGGACATCTGGCGGCTCCTCGTGAGGTGGGTGACAGATGGTGTTGTGGGGTGGGACGACCATGTGTCGGCGGTCGGCGGAGGTCGCGACGCCCTTCCCGTGGATCCACGGTCCGTTCGAACGGACTCGCGGTCCGGGACGTCACCCCTGTGATGCCCGGCTGGCGGCCACCCAACCGGATCGGTGGCAGCACGATATCCCCGAGTGCCATCTTTGGGGAGGGTGAGCGGCACTCAGTGCCACTACGTGACGAAGGCCACCACGCCCCCACGGGCTCCGCGCATGCGGCAGGATGACGGCGTGACCGACCGAGACGCCGTCCCCTTCGCTCTCGCCTCGATGCGCAAGCAGTACCGGACCGAGGGGCTCTCCGAGACCGACCTGGCCGCCACACCCGTCGAGCAGTTCGCGCGCTGGTTCGCCCAGGCCGCGACGGACGGAGGACTGTTCGAACCGAACGCCATGGTCGTCTCCACGGCGGACGCGGAGGGACGGCCCAGCTCGCGCACGGTGCTGCTGAAGCACTTCGACGACGACGGGTTCGTCTTCTACACGAACTACGCGTCCCGCAAGGGCCGTGACCTGGCGGAGAACCCGCACGTCTCGCTGCTGTTCCCCTGGCACCCGATGGCCCGGCAGGTCATCGTCACCGGCACCGCGCGCCGCACCGGCCGCGACGAGACGGCCGCCTACTTCCGCACCCGCCCGCACGGTTCCCAGCTGGGCACGTGGGCCAGCGGCCAGTCCTCGGTGATCGCCGGCCGCGCGGAGCTCGACGCCTCCTACGCCGACCTGGCGGCCCGCTACCCGGAGCACGAGCAGGTGCCGGTGCCTCCCCACTGGGGCGGTTTCCGGGTGGTCCCGGAGGCGGTGGAGTTCTGGCAGGGCCGGGAGAACCGCCTCCACGACCGCCTGCGGTACGTCGCGGAGGCGGGCGGGGGCTGGCGGGTGGAGCGGCTGAGCCCGTGAAGGGGCGGCGCGCGGGACGGGGCGGCGGCGCCGTGGCCGGCCGGGGCGGCGGTCGGGGCCGACGGTCACCCGGAACCGGTCGCCCGGCGGGTCAGCCCAGCGCCTCGTCCAGCAGGTCCGCCCACTGCGCCACCACTCGCTCCCGGCGGGCCGTGTCGTCGGTGAGGAGGGTGGCGAGGCCCAGGCCGCGGGCCATGTCGAGGAGGCCCTGGACGGTTTCGCGGACGCCGGGGCGGGACTCGTCGGCGCCGAGGAGTTCGACGGCGATGCGGTGGGACTCGCGGCCGACGCGCAGCTCCAGCTCGGTCACGCGCGGGCGCAGCTGTTCCTCGTGGGAGGCGGCGACCCACAGGTGGAGCGCCGCGCGGAAGACGGGGCCGGTGTAGAGGCCGACCAGCGCCGCGACCACCGCGCGGCGGTCGCCGGCCGCGGCGCCGTCCGGGAAGAGGGCGCGCAGGGCGGTGGAGCGCTCCTCGGCGACGTACTCGACGGCGGCCGTGAAGAGGTCCTCACGGGTCGGGAAGTGGTGCTGGGCCGCCCCCCGGGAGACGCCCGCGCGTTCGGCGACGACCGAGACCGTGGAGCCCGCCCAGCCGTGCTCGGCGAGGCAGGCCACGGCGGCCTCCAGGAGCCGCTGCCGGGTGGCCCGGCTGCGGTCCTGCTTGGGGACCCGTTCCGCACGGTCGGTCGTGCTCACACCACCCATTCCGGATCCCGTCGTTCGAGGAAGGCCGTCATTCCCTCGCGCGCGGGGGCGGAGGCGAAGAGGCGTGCCGAGAGCGCGGTCAGGGCGGCCGCGTCCCGGTCGAAGGTCTCCAGCACCCTAGCCGTGAGCAGTCGTTTCGTCTCGGCCAGGGCCTCGGGGGCGGATCTGCGCAGCCCGTCGAGGATCGGTGCGAGGACCTCGTCCACGTCGTCGCCGGCGACGGTGAGCAGGCCGGCGCGGACGGCTTCGGCGGTGTCGAGGCGCTCCCCGGTGAGGTAGTAGCGGGCCAGGGCGCGCGGGTCGGTGCGGGGCAGCAGCGGCAGGGAGACGACGGCCGGGGCGACCCCGATGCGGACCTCGGTGAAGGCGAACGTCGCCGCGCGGGAGGCGACGGCGACGTCACAGGCGGCGAGCAGGCCGAGCCCGCCCGCGCGGACGTGCCCGGTGACCCGCGCGACGACCGGTCTGGGCAGCTCGACGATCTGCCGGAGCAGGCCCACCAGCGCCTCGGGCGCGGGCGGGTCGCGCAGGTCGGCGCCCGCGCTGAAGGTGTTGCCGGTGTGGGTGAGGACCACCGCGCGCACGTCGGTGTCCTGGCCGGCGTCGGCGAGCGCGCCGGCCAGTTCGCCGACGAGGGCGGCGGACAGGGCGTTGCGGCGCTGCGGGGCGTCGAGGGAGAGCGTTTCGACGCCCCGGGTACGCGTGCGGCCGATCAGGGTCACGAGGGCTCCTCGTGCGCGGCGCGGAGCTCACGGCGCAGGATCTTCCCGGAGGCGGCGCGCGGGACGCCGTCGACGAAGGTGACGCGCCGGACGCGCTTGTACGGGGCGACGTGCTCGGCGACGTACCGCATGACCTCGTCCTCGGTGAGCTCCGGGGCGGACGGCCGGCGGACGACGTGGGCGTGCGGGACCTCGTTGCCGTCCTCGTCGTGGACGCCGACGACGGCGGCGTCGGCGACGCCGGGGTGGGTGAGGAGCAGCGCCTCGAGTTCGGCGGGGGCGACCTGGAAGCCCTTGTACTTGATGAGTTCCTTCACACGGTCGACGACGAAGAGCCAGCCCTCGCCGTCGACGTGGCCGACGTCCCCGGTGTGCAGCCAGCCGTCTCCGTCGATCATGGCGGCGGTGGCGTCGGGGCGGCCGAGGTAGCCCTTCATGACCTGCGGGCCGCGGATCAGGATCTCGCCGGGCTCGCCGGGGCCGAGGTCCTGGCCGGGGTCGTCGAGGGAGACGATCCGCATCTCGGTGCCGGCGATCAGCTTGCCGACGGTGCCGGGCGGCGCGTCGTGCATGGCGTCCAGGGGCACGACGTGGGTGCCGGGCGACAGCTCCGTCATGCCGTACGCCTGCCCGACGGGCGGCAGTCCGAGCCGCCGCGAGCAGGCGGCGGCGAGGTTCGCGTCCAGGGGCGCGGCGGCGCTGACGACGTGCTTCAGGGACGACAGGTCGTACCGGTCGACCAGCGGGTGCTTGGCGAGGGCCAGCACGATCGGCGGGGCCACGTACAGGCCGGTGATGCGGTGGTCCTGGACGGCCGCGAGGAAGGTCTCCAGGTCGAAGCGCGGCAGGACGACGACGGTGGCGCCCTGCTGGAGCGGGGCGTTCATCAGGGCCGTCAGGCCGTAGATGTGGAAGAAGGGGAGCACCGCGAGGATGCGGTCGCCGGGGCCCGCCGTGATCGACGGCTGGAGCTGGGCGAGGTTGGTGGCGATCTGCCGGTGGGTGAGCATCACGCCCTTGGGGACGCCGGTGGTGCCGGAGGAGTACGGCAGCGCGGCGACGTCCTCGACGGGGTCGATGTCGACCACCGGCTCGGGTGCGGCGGAGGCCAGCATGTCGATCAGGGAGCGGTGTCCGGGCGCGCTGTCGCAGACGAGGATCTCCTCGATCCCGCCGGCCAGCTCGGCGGCCCTGCGCGCGGTCTCCAGCAGCGGTGAGACGGTGACGATCCAGCGGGCCGCGCAGTCCCCCAGCTGCCTGCCGAACTCCTCGGCGGTGGCCAGGGGGTGCACGGTGGTGACGGAGGCGCCCGCGCGGGTGGCCGCGTAGAACGCGGTGGGGAAGGCGATGGTGTTGGGGCTGTGCAGGGCGAGCACGTCGCCCTTGCGCACGCCCGCCCCGGCCAGGGCGGCGGCGATCCGCCGGTGGAAGCGGTCGACCTGCTCGTAGGTGAGGGTGGTGCCGTCGGTGCCGTCGATCAGTGCCGGGGTGCTCCCGAACTCGGCGGCCCGGGCGAGCACCGCGTCGTGGATGGGGAGGTCCACGGGCGGGACGTCCGCGTACTCGCTTCGGAACACGGTTCCTCCAGGACGGCCGAAGGGGCCTAGTACGACTTGGGAAGGCCCAGGGTCTGGTGGGAGACGTAGTTGAGGATCATCTCCCGGCTCACCGGGGCGATGCGGGACACGCGCGCGGCGGTCACCAGCGAGGCGAGCCCGTACTCGCGGGTGAGGCCGTTCCCGCCGAGGGTGTGCACGGCCTGGTCGACGGCCTTCACACAGGCCTCGGCCGCCGCGTACTTGGCCATGTTGGCGGCCTCGCCCGCGCCCGCGTCGTCATCGGCGTCGTAGAGGTGGGCGGCCTTCTGCATCATCAGGCGGGCGAGTTCGAGGTCGATGTGCGCCTGCGCGAGGGGGTGGGCGATCGCCTGGTGGGAGCCGATGGGGGCGTTCCAGACGGTGCGCTCCCGCGCGTACTCGACGGCGCGGGCGAGCGCGTGGCGGCCCATGCCGATCGCGAAGGCGGCCGTCATGACGCGTTCGGGGTTCAGGCCGGCGAAGAGCTGGAGCAGGCCGGCGTCCTCGTCGCCGACGAGCGCGTCGGCGGGCAGCCGTACGTCGTCGAGGACGAGCTCGAACTGCTTCTCGACGGCGTCGAGTTCCATGTCGATGGGGCGCCGCCGGAAGCCCTCGGCGTCGCGCGGGACGATGAACAGGCAGGGCTTGAGCTTCCCGGTGCGGGCGTCCTCGGTGCGCCCCACGACGAGGGTGGCGTCGGCGATGTCGACGCCGGAGACGAACACCTTGCGGCCGGTGAGGAGCCAGTCGGTGCCGTCGCGGCGTGCCGTCGTGGTGATGCGGTGGCTGTTGGAGCCGGCGTCGGGTTCGGTGATGCCGAAGGCCATCAGGCGGCTGCCGTCGGCCAGGGCGGGCAGCCACTCCCGTTTCTGGGCCTCGGTGCCGAAGCGGGAGATGACGGTGCCGCAGATCGCCGGGGAGACGATCATCATCAGCAGGGGGTTGCCGGCGGCGCCCATCTCCTCGAGCACCAGGGAGAGTTCGGTGATGCCGCCGCCTCCGCCGCCGTGGGCCTCCGGCAGGTTGACGCCGATGTAGCCGAGCTTGGCGGCGTCCTGCCAGAACTGTTTGCCGTCCGCACCGGAGGTGGCGCGGGGGCGGCTCCTCGCGAACGCGGCGACCGCTTCGCGCAGGGCCCTGTGTTCTTCGGATTCGACGAGGGTGGTCATGCGGCTCCTTCGGCTGCGGGTTGTTCGTGGCTGGTCGCGCTCGCGCGGCGGAGCCGCATGTCCCCTGCGGCCCCGCGCCCCTAGGCCGGCTGCACCACCGCCAGCACCGCGCCGGGCTCCACCTGCTGTCCCGTCACGGCACGGAGGGTGCTGAGCGTCCCCGTGACCGGGGCGGTGATCTCGTGCTGCATCTTCATCGCCTCCAGCCACAGCAGGGGCTGTCCGGCCTCCACCGCGGCTCCCTCGGTCAGGCCCTCCGCGACGCGGACGACCGTGCCCGGCATGGGGGCGAGGAGGGAGCCGGGGGCGTGCTGGACGGTGGGGTCGGGGAAGCGGGGCAGGGCGGTGAGGGCGGTGGCGCCCGCGTACACGCGGTCGCCGTGGCGGCTGACCTCGTAACGGCGCCGTACGCCGTCCACGTCGAGGATCACGAGGCCGGCGTCGGCGTGCACGACCCGCACCCCGTCGGCCGCCAGGCCCTCGCGCGTGTGCCGGTAGCGGACCTCGTGTTCCTCGCCCGCCCGCGCGTACCGCTTGACCTGCGGCTGCGAGGGCACGTTGCGCCAGCCGCCGAAGCGGGAGCGGCCGTGGGCGTCGGCGAGGGCGGCGGCGAGCGGGGCGTACGGGTCGGGGGCCGGGGTGGTCAGTTCGGGCAGGTGCCGGTCGTAGAAGCCGGTGTCCATGCGCCCTTCGGCGAACTCCTCGTGCCGTAGGGAGCGGACGAGGAGGTCCCGGTTGGTGACGGGGCCGTGGATCACCGCGCGGTCCAGCGCCGAGGCCAGCTTGCGGAGCGCCTCCGCGCGGGTGGGGGCGTGGGCGACGACCTTGGCGATCATGGGGTCGTAGTGGACGCCGATGTCGTCGCCGTCCGTGTAGCCGGTGTCCAGGCGCACGGCGCCGGGGACGGCGAGGCGGTGCAGACGGCCGGTCTGCGGGGCCCAGTCGTGGGCGGGGTCCTCGGCGTAGAGGCGGGCCTCGACGGCGTGTCCGCGCGCGGCCGGCGGTTCGTCCGCGAGGGCGTGGCCCTCGGCGACGCGGATCTGCTCGGCGACGAGGTCGAGCCCGAACACCTCCTCGGTCACCGGGTGTTCCACCTGGAGGCGGGTGTTCATCTCCAGGAAGTGCGCCCGGCCGTCGGCGACGAGGAACTCGACGGTCCCGGCGCCGACGTAGGAGACGGCACGCGCGGCGCGTACGGCGAGGGCGTGGAGCTCCTCGGCGAGCGGGCCGGTGAGACCGGGTGCCGGGGCCTCCTCGATCACCTTCTGGTGGCGGCGCTGGAGGGAGCAGTCGCGGGTGCCCAGCGCCCACACGGTGCCGTGGGTGTCGGCGAGCACCTGCACCTCCACGTGCCGGCCGCCCTGCACGTACGGCTCGACGAACACCTCGCCGTCGCCGAAGGCGCTCGCGGCCTCCGCGCGGGCGGCGTCCCGTTCGCCGTCCAGGTCCGCGAGGCGCCGTACGATCCGCATCCCGCGTCCGCCGCCGCCCGCCGCCGCCTTCACCAGCACCGGCAGGTCGGCCTCGGTGACCTCGCGCAGGGGCTCGACGCCCATCAGCTCCTTGGCGCGCGTCTTGGACGCCATCGCCTCGATCGCCTCCGGGGGCGGCCCGATCCACACCAGGCCCGCGTCCCGCACGGCCCGCGCGAAGCCGGCGTTCTCGGAGAGGAAGCCGTAGCCGGGGTGCACGGCGTCCGCGCCGGCCGCGAGGGCGGCCTTCACGATCAGGTCGCCGCGCAGGTAGGTGTCGGCGGGCGCCGCCCCCGGCAGGCGTACCGCCGTGTCCGCCACGCGTGCGTGGCGGGCGTTCCCGTCGGCGTCCGAGTGCACGGCGACCGTGCGGATGCCCAGCTCACGGCAGGTGCGGGCGATGCGGCAGGCGATCTCGCCCCGGTTCGCGACCAGCAGGGAAGTGATCATCGGTCCCTCACATCCGGAAGACGCCGAAGCCACCGCGCGCGCCCTCGTAGGGGGCGGTGTGGATGGCCGACAGGCACAGGCCGAGGACGGTGCGGGTGTCGCGCGGGTCGATGACGCCGTCGTCGTACAGCCGCCCGGACAGGAACATCGGGAGTGACTCGGACTCGATCTGCTGCTCCACCATGGCGCGCAGCGCCGCGTCCGCCTCGTCGTCGTACGGCCGTCCCTTCGCCGCCGCCGACCGGCGGGCGACGATGGACAGCACGCCGGCGAGCTGCTGCGGGCCCATGACGGCGGACTTGGCGCTGGGCCAGGCGAAGAGGAAGCGGGGGTCGTAGGCGCGGCCGCACATGCCGTAGTGCCCGGCGCCGTAGGAGGCGCCCATGAGGACGGACAGGTGGGGGACGCGGGAGTTGCTGACCGCGTTGATCATCATCGCGCCGTGCTTGATGATGCCGCCCTGCTCGTACTTCTCGCCGACCATGTAGCCGGTGGTGTTGTGCAGGAACAGCAGGGGGATGTCGCGCTGGTTGGCGAGCTGGATGAACTGGGCGGCCTTCTGGGACTCCTCGCTGAAGAGGACCCCCCGGGCGTTGGCGAGGATGCCGACGGGGTAGCCGTGGAGAGCCGCCCAGCCGGTGGTGAGGCTGGTGCCGTAGAGCGGTTTGAACTCGTCGAAGTCGGAGGCGTCGACGATCCGCGCGACGACCTCGCGCGGGTCGAAGGGGGTCCTGAGGTCGCCGGGGACGATGCCGAGGAGTTCCTCCCCGTCGTACTCGGGCGGTGCGGCCGGTCCCGGGTCGCCGTACGCCTTGCGGTGGTTGAGGCGGGCGACGACCCGGCGGGCCTGGCGGAGCGCGTCCGGTTCGTCGACGGCGAAGTGGTCGGCGAGGCCCGACACCCGCGCGTGCATCTCGGCGCCGCCCAGGGACTCGTCGTCGCTCTCCTCCCCGGTGGCCATCTTCACCAGCGGCGGCCCGCCGAGGAACACCTTCGCCCGCTCCTTGACCATGATCACGTGGTCGGACATGCCGGGGACGTAGGCGCCCCCGGCGGTGGAGTTGCCGAAGACGACGGCGACGGTGGGGATGCCGGCCGCCGACAGCCGGGTGAGGTCCCGGAAGATCGCGCCGCCCGGGATGAAGATCTCCTTCTGGGAGGGCAGGTCGGCGCCGCCGGACTCGACCAGGCTGATCACGGGCAGCCGGTTGGCGAGCGCGATGTCGTGGGCGCGCAGGGCCTTCCTCAGCGACCAGGGGTTGCTGGCGCCGCCGCGCACGGTCGGGTCGTTGGCGGTGATCAGGCACTCCACGCCCTCCACGACACCGATGCCGGTGACGAGCGAGGCGCCGACGGTGTACTCGCTCCCCCACGCGGCCAGCGGGGAGAGCTCCAGGAAGGGCGTGTCCGGGTCGAGGAGCAGCTCGATGCGCTCGCGGGCGAGCAGCTTGCCGCGCTTCCGGTGCCGTTCGACGTACGTGTCGCCGCCGCCCGCGAGGGCCTTGGCGTGCTCGGCGTCGAGTTCGGCCAGCTTGGCGAGCATGGCGTCGCGGTGCGCCCGGTACTCCGGGTCGGCCGTGTCCAGGGCGGATGCGAGGACCGTCACAGCAGGGCCTCCGGGATGTCGAGGTGCCGGGAGCGCAGCCACTCGCCGAGCGCCTTGGCCTGCGGGTCGAAGCGGGCCTGCGCGGCGACGCCCTCGCCGAGGATGCCCTCGACGACGAAGTTCAGGGCGCGCAGGCGGGGCAGTACGTGCCGGGTGACGGGCAGGTCGCGGGCCTCCGGGACCATCTCGCGCAACCGCTCGACGGTCAGCTCGTGCGCGAGCCACCGCCAGGCGTCGTCGGAGCGGACCCAGACGCCGACGTTGGCGTTCCCGCCCTTGTCGCCACTGCGGGCGCCGGCGACGAGACCGAGGGGGGCGCGTCTCACGGGCCCCGCGGGCAGCGGCTCGGGGAGTGCGGGCTCCGGTACGCCGGCGAGTACGGCGGTGTCGTGAGGCGCGTCCACGGCGATGCGGCGCCCGTCGGGGAGGACGGCCACGTGGCCGACGTCGCCCTGGGGGACGTGCACGTCCTCGAAGACGCCGTAGGGGGTGCCCTTGCCCGGTGGCGCCATCACATGGAATCCGGGGTAGCTGGCCAGCGCCAGCTCGATGGCGGCCCCGCTCAGCGCCCGTCCGACCGCCTCCGGCGCGGGGTCCCGTACGACGAGCCGCAGCAGCGCGCTCGCGGTCTCCTCGGTACCGGCGTCGGCCCGGTCGGTGCGGGCCAGCTCCCAGCGCACCTCGGCGGGAGGGGACTCGGCGAGCGCGTCGGACATCTGCTCCCGTACGAGGTCCGCCTTGGCCTCGATGTCGAGCCCGGTGAGCACGAACACGACCTCGTTGCGGAAGCCGCCGAGCCGGTTGAGCCCGACCTTGAGCGTGGGCGGCGGGGCCTCCCCCCGGACGCCCTCGACGCGCACCCGGTCGGGTCCGTCCTGGGTGAGCCGTACGGTGTCCAGCCGCGCGGTGACGTCCGGCCCGGCGTACCGGGCGCCGCCGGTCTCGTAGAGCAGTTGCGCGGTGGCCGTGCCGACGTCGACGAAGCCGCCGGTGCCGGGGTGCTTGGTGAGGACGCTGCTGCCGTCGGCGTGGAGTTCGGCGAGGGGGAATCCGGGCCGTCGCAGCTCGCCGGGGCGGCGCTCGCCGAAGAAGGCGTAGTTCCCGCCGGTGGCCTGCGTCCCGCACTCCAGCAGGTGTCCGGCGACGACGGCCCCGGCGAGCCGGTCGTGGTCCGCCGGCGCCCAGCCGAAGTGGGCGGCGGCCGGCCCGGTGACGAGGGCCGCGTCGGTGACCCGCCCGGTGACGACCACGTCGGCGCCCGCGCGGAGGCACTCCGCGATCCCGAAGCCGCCGAGGTAGGCGTGGGCGGCGAGGCTGCCGGGGTACCGCGCGGTGAGGTCGTCGCCCTCGACGTGGGCGACCCGTACGGGGACGCCGAGCCGGCCGGCGAGGGCCCGTACGGCGTCGGCGAGCCCGGCGGGATTCAGCCCGCCGGCGTTGGTGACGATCCTGACGCCCCGCTCGTGGGCGAGCCCGAGGGTCTCCTCCAGTTGTCGCGGGAAGGTGCGCGCGTACCCGGCGGAGGGGTCCTTCAGCCGGTCGCGGGCGAGGATGAGCATGGTCAGTTCGGCGAGGTAGTCGCCGGTGAGGACGTCGACCTCGCCGCCGGTGAGCATCTCGCGCAGGGCGCCCGCGCGGTCGCCGTAGAAGCCGGAGAAGTTCCCGACGCGCAGGGTCACCGGGTGCCCTCCTTCGGCGGGCGTCCACCGCCGGGGGGCCCGGCGAAGGCCTGGGCGATGTCCAGCCAGCGGTCGGCGTCGGGGCCGTCGGCGGTGAGGGCGAGGTCCGCGCGGTGGGCGCGCCGGGTGACGAGGAGGCAGAAGTCGAGCGCGGGGCCGGTGACCCGCTGGGGCGCGTCCTCGGGACCGTACGCCCACACCTCGCCCCCCGGCCCGACGAGCTCGACCCGGAAGGGGGCGGCCGGCGGGGTGAGCCCGTGCGTCATGTGGGCGAAGTCCCGTGTCCGCACCCCGAGCCAGGCCACATGCCTGAGCCGGTCGCCGGGTGGCCGCGTCACACCGGTCGCGTCCGCCACGTCCTGTCCGTGCGCCCAGGTCTCCATGAGACGGGCGGTGGCCATGGAGGCGGCGGACATGGGCGGCCCGTACCAGGGGAACCGCGCCCCGGCGGGCGCCTCCCGCAGCGCCTTCTCCAGCGCCGCGCGCCCCTCCCGCCAGCGCGCGAGCAGCTCGGCGGGCGCGGCCCCGGCGTACTCCTCGGCGCCCTCGTCGACGAAGGTGTGCGGGGCGGCGAGGGCCCGCTCCACCAGCGTCCGGAACCCGTCCGGGTCGGTGACGGCCAGCAGCGCGGAGCGGTCGGTCCAGGCGAGGTGGGCGATCTGATGGGCCACGGTCCAGCCCGCGGCGGGCGTCTGCAGCGCCCACTGCTCGGTGCCGAGTCCGGCCACCAGTCGGTCGAGCTCCTCGCTCTCCTCACGCAGATCGTCGATCACGGGCGTCGGATCGGACACGAGGCGCTCCCCTCGGGACACGGACACGGCGGTGTGCGACGCGGTTGCGTGGAGCATGGCAGCGGGGCCATAAACAAGCAAGCATGCTTGCATGAATTTTCCGGCCGACCGCATACCGACCGACCCTCCCGTCGAGCCGTCAGGCGAGAGGATCGGGCGTGACCTGCCAGATGGTGACGAGCTCCGAACGTGGCGTGGCCATGTAAACGAAAAATCCGCCGGAGACGAAGGCGTGCTTCGCCCCTTCGTCCATTCCCTGCTACGCGGGCCCGTGGAGGTGGAGCGCTTCCGCCGCTCCGACCAGTTCGTCAGCCGCCTTCTTCACCTCGGCGAGGAAATCCGGCGGAGCTCCGTCCGCGACGGTCCCCTCGTCGGGGACGTATTCCCGACGCCAGGTCACTCCGCGTGCACCGCCTTGGCGGCGTCGCGGTACAGGGAACTCGCCGTTGCCAGATGTGTGCGTGCCTCGTCCGCCGTAGTGGCGATCCGGGCGAGGTACTCGGCGCGGTGGTAGGCCTGAGCCATGGCCGGGTGACGCTCGATCTCGATCAGAGCGGCCCAGTGGCTGAGGTAAGCGTGTACCGGCTTGAGCGAACCGTGCTCCACGGCCTCCGCGAGCGCTTGGTCCTTTGCCCGGTCGTACGCCGCCAGAAGGCCGGGGGCGACGACCGTGCAGGCGGCCCGCAGGGCACCCGGTGTTCGCTCGGGGCGAGGGATCAACGGGCGATCACCGACGGTCTCACTGTGCTGCACGCTCATGGCGCTGTTCCCTTCGTGCCTCCGGGGACGTGCCGGTCACGCGGCAAGGCCGGTTGTTTCGAGAGACGGGAGCGACTCTGGTCCTGACGCGGCTCGCCGTGCCCGGCGATCGTCAGGAGACGGTCTCCGCTCCCTTCACCCTCCCCCGCCCCACCTGCGTCCGCACCGCGCCCATGCTCGCCGCGATGACCAGGGCGATGGCGGCGGCCTCGGCGGTGGAGAGGGCCTGGTCGAGGACGAGGAAGCCGGCGGCCGCGGCGAGGGCCGGTTCCAGGCTCATCAGGACGGCGAAGGTGGAGGCGGGCAGGCGGCGCAGGGCGAGGAGTTCGAGGGTGTACGGGAGGACGGAGGACAGCACCGCGACCGCCGCGCCCAGGCCGAGGACCGTCGGGTCGAGGAGCTTCGTACCGGACTCGACGACTCCCAGCGGCAGGAAGAGGACCGCCGCCACGGCCATGGCGAGGGCGAGCCCGTCCGCCTGCGGGAAGCGGCGGCCCGTACGCGCGCTGAAGACGATGTACGCCGCCCACATGGCGCCGGCGCCCAGGGCGAAGAGCACACCCAGCGGGTCGAGGCCGCTGAAGCCCCCGCCGCCCAGGAGGAAGACGCCGGCGAGGGCGAGGGCGGCCCAGACGACGTTGACCGCGCGGCGTGAGGCCAGGACGGACAGGGCCAGCGGGCCGAGGACCTCCAGCGTGACCGCCGGACCGAGCGGGATGCGGGCGACGGACTGGTAGAACAGCCCGTTCATCGCCGCCATGGCGACGCCGAAGACGATCACCGTGCCCCAGTCGGCGCGCGAGTGTCCGCGCAGCTTCGGCCGGCACAGCACCATCAGCACGAGCGCCGCCACCAGCAACCGCAGCGTCACGACCCCGAGCGCGCCGGCCCGCGGCATCAGCGTCACGGCCAGCGCCCCGCCGAACTGCACGGAGATCCCACCGGCGAGGACCAGCCCGACCGGCCCGAGGGAACCCCGGCCGCGCGGGGTGCCGGCCGGGGCGGGCGCACGGCCGTGCTGCCCCGTCCCTGCCGTGGTGGACGGGGTGGCTGCGCTGGGGGTGGTCACGGGGCCTTCCAGGGACGTCGGAGCGGACACTTGCCTGTACCGAGTGTGCATCCTGGTGAACTCCTCAGTCCAGAGTACTGAACGGAGTCAGCACCGTGAAGCACTTACATACCTGACAATGCGGCCCCGCACCGCTCAGGTCAACTCCGTTCACCCCATGGACCCGGCGGGTACCGTTCCCACTGGTGATCACCCGCGTCCGCTCCCACACCGTCCGAGGTCCCGTGCGCCGACTCCTTGCCCGTCTCTGGCGGCTCCTGCGCCCCCTGCAGAGCCGCATCATGTGGCTGCTGCACGCCAAGTACGTGGTGGGCGTGACCGGCGTGGTGCGCGACGACGAGGGGCGGGTGCTGCTGCTCCGGCACCGGATGTGGCCGCCGGGCCGCCAGTGGGGCCTGCCGAGCGGCTTCGCCCGCAGGGGCGAGGACTTCCGGGCGACGGTGGTGCGCGAGGTCAGGGAGGAGACCGGCCTCGACGTGGAGGTGGGCCGCCTGGTCATGCTGAACAGCGGCCTGCGCACCCGCCTGGAGGTGGCCTACGAGGCCCGCCTGCTCGGCGGCGACCTGCGCCTGGACCCCTTCGAGATCCTGGAGGCCCGCTGGTGCCGCCCGGACGACCTCCCGGAGGGGGTCCAGCCGGTGTGCCACCCCTTGGTCCGGGGCGAGACGGCTCCCTGAGACGGCGGCTCATCCCTGGTCCAGCGCCGCCGCCAGCACCTCCGCCAGGTGCCGTCCCCGTACGCCCGCCAGTTGTTCCAGCTGCGTCCGGCAGGAGAAGCCGTCGGCCAGGACGACCGCCCCCTCCGGAGCCTCGCGCACGGACGGGAGGAGCCGGTCCTCGGCGCAGGCGACCGAGACCTCGTAGTGGCCCTTCCCGAAGCCGAAGTCGCCGGCCAGTCCGCAGCAGCCGCCCGCCAGTTCGCCGGTGAGGCCGGCCGCCGCGCGCAGCCGGCGGTCCGGGTCCTCGCCCAGGACCGCGTGCTGGTGGCAGTGGGTCTGGCCGGTGACGGGCCGGTTCAGGGAGGGCGGGGTCCAGTCCGGGGCGTGCCGCTCCAGGGTCTCCGCGAAGGTCAGGACGCGTGCGGCGAGCCGGGCCGCGCGGGGGTCGTCGTGGAGGAGCTCCGGGGCGTCGGTGCGCAGGGCCGCCGCGCAGCTCGGTTCCAGGACGACCAGGGGGGCGTCGGTGGCCAGGACCGGTTCCAGGAGGTCCAGGGTGCGGCGCAGGACCGTGCGGGCGCGGTCGAGCTGGCCCGTGGAGACGTAGGTGAGGCCGCAGCAGACCCGGCCCCTGCGGGCCGTCAGCAGAGACAGGGCCGAGCGGCTGCGGGCGTCGCCCACCGGGCGGCTCCCCGGCCGCAGCGTGGGCGGCAGCGCCACCCGCAGGCCCGCCGCCTCCAGGACCCGTACGGCCGCCCGGCCCACCGACGGGGAGAGGTGCTCGGTGAAGGTGTCCGGCCAGAGCACCACCGGTTTCCCCTCACCGGAGGGCCCTCCCCGCCTCCGCCACCACCGCGTGAACGTCTCCCCCGCCACCCGGGGGATCTCCCGCTCCCGCGCGATCCCGCCCAGCCGCTTCGCCGCGCTCGCGAGCGGCTCCACCGACGCCAGGGCGTTCACCGCCCCCGCGGCCCGCGTCCGCGCCACCCAGCCCAGCCACACCGGCAGCCACCCCATCGCGTAGTGGGCGGCCGGACGGCGGCGGCCCGCGTAGTGGTGGTGCAGGAACTCCGCCTTGTACGTGGCCATGTCGACCCCGACCGGGCAGTCCGAGCGGCAGCCCTTGCAGGACAGGCACAGGTCGAGGGCGTCCCGCACCTCCGTGGAGCGCCAGCCGCCGGTCACCACCTCGCCCGCGAGCATCTCGTGCAGCAGACGCGCGCGTCCGCGCGTGGAGTGCTCCTCCTCGCCCGTCGCGCGGAACGACGGGCACATCACCGCCGGCCCGGACACGGACGTCGTACGGCACGTGGCGACGCCCACGCAGCGGCGCACCGCCGCCGAGAAGTCGCCGCCGTCGGCGGGGTAGCCGAAGGCGACGTCGACCGGTTCGCGCGGCAGGACGGAGAAGCGGAGGTCGGCGTCCAGGGGTGCCGGACGGACCAGCACGCCCGGGTTGAGCAGGTCGTCCGGGTCCCAGACGCCCTTCACCCGCTCGAAGAGGGCCACCGTCTCCGCGCCGTACATGCGCGGCAGCAGCTCGGCCCGCGCCCGCCCGTCCCCGTGCTCGCCGGAGAGCGAGCCGCCGTGCGCCACGACCAGGTCGGCCAGTTCCTCCGAGAAGCGCCGGAAGCGGGCGACGCCCGGCGCGGTCAGCAGGTCGAAGTCGATGCGGACGTGGATGCAGCCGTCCCCGAAGTGCCCGTACGGCGTGCCGCGCAGCCCGTGGTCCGCCATGAGGGCCCGGAAGTCGCGCAGGTACGCGCCGAGCCGGGCGGGCGGCACCGCGCAGTCCTCCCAGCCGGGCCAGGCCTCCGCACCGTCCGGCATCCGGGTCGCCGTACCACCGGCGTCCTCCCGGACGCGCCACAGCGCGCGCTGCCGGGCCGGGTCGGTGATCACCAGGGCGTCCAGGACGTCGGCCGCGCGGACGACGCGCTCCGCGCCCGCGCGCGCCTCGGCCGTCGTGTCCCCGCCGGTCTCCACGAACAGCCAGGCGCCCCCGCGCGGGAGGTCCGCCCCGGACGGCACCAGATCGGCCGCCATGCCCTCCACGGTCAGCGGGCCGAACGGCAGCAGCCCCGCCGCCGCCTGGGCCGCCCCGCTCTCGTCCGCGTACGCCAGCACGGCGAGCGCCCGCGCGCGCGGTGCCCGTACGAGGTCCACGACCGCCTCCGTGAGCACGCCCAGGGTGCCCTCCGAACCGCAGAGGCTGCGGGCGACGTCCGCGCCCCTCTCGGGCAGCAGGGCGTCCACCGCGTAGCCGGAGATGCGGCGCGGGAGGTCGGGGAAGCCCGTGCGCAGACGGGCCAGTTCGCCGTCCACCAGGTCCCGCAGCCCCGCCGGGGCGCCGGACCAGTCCCGGCCGGGGCGCAGCCGCTCGCCGCGCGGGGTGACGACCGTGAGCCCGCGCACGTTGTCGGCCGTCGTGCCCCAGGCCACCGAGTGGGAGCCGCAGGAGTTGTTGCCGATCATGCCGCCGAGGGTGCAGCGGCTGTGGGTGGAGGGGTCCGGGCCGAAGCGCAGGCCGTGCGGGGCGGCGGCCTCCTGGAGGCGGTCGAGGACGAGTCCCGGCTGGACCACGGCGGTGCGGGCCTCCGGGTCGAGGGAGAGCAGGCGGTTCATGTGACGGGTGAAGTCGAGCACCACGCCCGTGCCGGTCGCCTGCCCCGCGATCGACGTGCCGCCGCCGCGCGGGACCACGGGGACGCCGTGCGTCCGGCACACCGACAGCGCCGCCGCCACGTCGTCGGCGTCCCGGGGGGCCACCACGCCGAGCGGCACCCGGCGGTAGTTGGAGGCGTCCATCGTGGTCAGCGCCCGTGCGGTCGCGGTGAAGTCGACCTCGCCGCGCACGGCCGCCCGCAGCCCGGCCAGCAGGTCCCGGTGATCCGTCATGCCCTCAGGATGCCTCCGCCGCGTCCGGGCGCGGGCGGCGGCGCCCCCTGCCCCGTGGCACCGCGGAAGGCGCCGACAGGCGTCCGGGACGAGGTGATTGACTAAAACGGAAGTCGGATCTTCCCAAGTCGAACACGAACTCTCATATAGTGACCGCGAGTTGTGCGTAGTTGTCGGACTCGCTCAAAAGCGACCCCGAAACCGGGTCCGGCACTCCTGTGAAACCGCCCGAGGGCCGCGCAGACACGACGGTGTACGCCCGCGGACCGACCGAGGACCGACCGAGGACCGACCGAGGACCCTGATTGATGACCTCCCCCCTGCTCCCCGGCGACCGCCCCACCCCCCGCAGTCTGCTGCCCGTCCCGCTGCTCACCGCGGCACTCGCCGCGGTCGCGGTCGTCGCCGCCGCCCTCCTGGTGCCGGACTCCGCGGTCGGCGCCGTCACGACGGTCGGAGCGGTCGCCGCCGTGCTGCTGTGCGCGGCCGCCGCGGTGGCCACGTACGCCGTCCTGTCGGCGCGGGCCACCCGGACCCGGCTGGACGCCGTCACCCAGGACGTCGGCCGGCTGCTCCAGGAGCGCGCCCGGACGGCGGAGGAGTCCCGCCGCCGGCACGAGCGGCTGACCGGTGAACTGACCCGCGAGCGCGCCCGGCTCTCCGCCGAGCTGGACCAGGAGCGCGCGCACCTCGTCGAGGCCCTGGCCGCCGAACGCGACCGCCTCGCCGAGCAGCACGCCGCCGACACCGCCCGCCTGACGCGGGAGCACGCCGACGAGCGGGCCCGGCTCATGGACGACCACACCGCCGCACTGCAGCGGCTCGCCGAGGAACACGCCGGGAAACTGCGCCTCATCACCGAGGAACACGACGCCCACAGCGCCCGGGCGGCCCGTGACCACGCGGAGGAGCGCGACCGGCTGGCCGGGGAGCGGGACCGGCTCGAGGCGGACCGGGACCGGCTCGCCGCGGAGAACGCGCGGCTGGCCGCCCGGCTGCGCGAGGCCGACGGCGCCCGGGCCGCCGCGCTGTCCGCGACCGCCAACGCGGCCGGCCGCATGCAGGCCCTGGCCACCGGCATGCTCGCCGACCTGCGCGCGATGGAGGAGAAGCACCACGACGAGGAGGTCCTCGCCGACCTGCTCCACCTCGACCACCGTACCGCGCAGGCGGGCCGGCTCGCCGACTCCGTCGCCGTCCTCACCGGCGCCCGCTCCGGCCGCCGCTGGGCCCGGCCCATCTCCATGGAGTCGATCCTGCGCGGCGCCATGGGCCGGATCAGCGGCTACCAGCGGGTCCGCGTCCACTCCGCCAGCGACACCGCGGTCGCGGGCCACGCCGCCGAGGGCGTGATGCACGCGCTCGCCGAACTCCTCGACAACGCCGCGAACTTCTCCCCGCCCACCGCCGAGGTGCACGTCTACGTCGAGGAGGTCCCGGCCGGGGTCATCGTGTCCGTCGAGGACAGCGGCCTCGTGATGGGCGAGGCGCAGCTGCGGCGCGCCGAGCGCGCGGTCTCCGGCGAGTCCGCCGGGCTCGGCGGCCTCACCGGCACCCGGCTCGGCCTCGCCGTGGTCGGCCGGCTGGCCCGGCGGTACGGGCTCCGGGTCTCCTACCGTCCCTCGGCCCGCGGCGGCACGGGCGTCCTGGTCCTCGTCCCGCAGGACATCCTCGTACCGCCGGACGCGGCGCCCGCGGCCCCGGCGGCGGGAGCCGTCCCCGCGTCGGCGCCCCGCGCCACCGCTCCGTCCGTCCCCCCGGCCCCCGCCGCCCCCACCGGGGCGCTCGGCCCCGGGTCCCCGAAGCCCCCGGCGGACGAGGCGGCCGGCGGCCTCCCCCAGCGCCGCGGCGACCGCGCGGAGGCCGCCCCCGGCCGGCCGGAGCCGGAGGCCGGCCACGTCACCGCGGACGACGGCGCCGGCCCGGACGGCGGCGGCACCGCCCCGGCGGACCGGCCGGCGTCCTCCGGGGACACCCGCCCCGCCCTTTCCTACGCGGCCGCCCTCGCCGGCACCGACCTCGACCCCGACCCGGTGCCGACCCACGAGTCCCCGGACCGGGACTCCGACGCACCGCCGCTCGTGCTGCCCCGCCGGCGCCGGGGCCGCACCCTCGCCGAGGCCGAGCGCATCCGCCCGGGCGGCCGCGACACCACCCCCCGGCCCGCCCCCACGGCCGAGGAGACCAAGGCGCGCACCGCCCGCTTCAGCAGCTTCCGCCAGGCCGTCCGTCCCCCCACCCCGGACGACACGGCCGACCCGGACACCGGCACCGCCACGGACGCCCCCGGCCCCGGCGGCACCACCCCCGACCCGACCCCCGACGCACAGCCCACCCCCGCGACCCCGGAAGGCGACACCACCTCATGACCGGCACGACGACCGCCGACGAGAAGCTCACCTGGCTGCTCGAGGGCCTGCTGGAGCGAACGCCGGGCGCGCGGCACGCGCTCGTGCTCTCCCGCGACGGCCTGAAACTGTGCCGCACCCCGGAGCTCTCCGCCGACCAGGCCGACCAGCTCGCCGCGATCGCCGCCGGCATCCAGTCGCTGTCGCACGGCGCCTCCGTCGAGTTCGGCGACGGCAGCGGCGGCGTGCGCTCGGCGATGACCGAGTTCTACGGCGGCGTGCTGTTCATCGTGGAGGCGGGCGAGGGCGCGCACCTGGCCGTGGTCACCGCCGAGGACGCGGACGCCGGGCTCGTCGGGCACAACATGAGCGAGCTCGTCGAGCAGCTCGGCGAGCACCTGACCGCCCGTCCGCGCACCTCATGAGCAGGCCCGGCAGGGACGACGCCCCGGACCGGCTCTACACCCTCACCGGGGGGCGCAGCCGGTCCGGCCCCGACAACCCCTTCGACCTGGTGACCCTGGTCGTCGCCGAGTGCGATCCGGTGCCCGGCATGCAGTCCGAGCACGCGGCGATCCTGCGGCTGACCGAACGCCCCACGGCGGTCGTGGAGATCGCGGCCGAGCTGAAGCTGCCCGTGAGCATCACCCGGATCCTGCTCTCCGACCTGCAGGCGGCGGGCCGGGTCAGTGCCCGTCACCCCCGCAAGGCCGCCGTACCCGACCCCGACATCCTGGAGCAGGTGCTCGTTGGACTCCGCAACCTCTGAGACGCGCACGCCGCTGGGCGCGTCGGCCGACAACGGCCTGAAGATCGTGGTCGTGGGCGGCTTCGGCGCCGGCAAGACCACGATGGTCCGCTCGGTCAGCGAGATCCGTCCCCTCAACACCGAGGAGACGATGACCCAGGCCGGAGAGGCCGTCGACGACACCAGCGGGGTGCGCGGCAAGACCGCGACCACCGTCGCCTTCGACTTCGGCCGCATCACCCTCGACGCGCGCAACGTGCTGTACCTGTTCGGCGCGCCCGGCCAGGAACGCTTCTGGTTCCTGTGGGACCGGCTGTTCTCCGGCACGCTCGGCGCGGTCGTGCTGGTCGACACCCGGCGCATCGACGACTCCTGGTACGCCATCGACCGGCTGGAGAAGCACGGCACGCCGTTCATCGTGGCCTGCAACGACTTCGGCGGGCCCACCTTCACCCCGCAGCAGATCCGCGAGGCCCTGGACCTCGACCCGCACGTCCCGCTGGTGAACTGCGACGCGCGGTCCCGGGAGTCCAGCAAGATCGTGCTGATCACGCTGGTGGAACACGTCCAGGCCCTGTACGCCGACCCGGCCCGAGCCCCCCGTCAGGAGCTGGTGTGAGTCCCGCCTCCGTACCCGATGCCGTCCGCTTCCAGGGGGCCCTGCTCCAGGACGACCCGGCCCGCGTGTACCGGGAGATGCGCCGCGAGCACGGCAGCGTCGTCCCGGTGGTGCTGGACGGCGACGCCCCGGCGTGGCTGGTGCTCGGCTACCGCGAGCTGCACCAGGTCACCGGCGACCCGGTGCTGTTCAGCCGCGACTCCGAGCTGTGGAACCAGTGGGAGAACATCCCCGACGACTGGCCGCTGCTGCCGATGATCGGCCGCAGGCAGCCGTCGATCCTGTACACCGTCGGCGAACGGCACCGTGAGCGGGCCGGGATGCTGGTGAACGCGCTGGAGGCGGTCGACCCGTTCGAACTGCGCGGCTACGCCGAGAAGTTCGCCGACGAACTGATCGACGGCCTCTCCCCCAGGGGGACCGCCGACCTGATCGGCGAGTTCGCGATGCTGCTGCCGGTGCGGGTGCTGGCCCGGCTCTACGGCTTCTCCGACGAGGAGGGCCCGGCCCTGGTCACCGCCCTCAACGACATGATCGACGGGCGGGAGCGGGCGCTGGCGGGCCAGACCCACCTGTTCACGTCGATGACGGGACTGGTGGCCGCCCGGAAGGACGCGCCCGCCGAGGACGTCGCCTCCCGGATGCTCGCCGACCCCTCGGGCTTCACCGAGGAGGAGATCGTCCAGGACCTGATGGTGATGCTGGCGGCCGGGCACCAGCCGACCGCCGACTGGATCGGCAACTCGCTGCACCTGATGCTCACCGACACCCGGTTCGCCGCCTCCCTCTTCGGGGGCCGCAACAGCATCGCCGAGGCGATGAACGAGGTGCTGTGGGAGGACACGCCGACCCAGAACGTCGCCGCCCGCTGGGCGTCCCGCGACACCCAGCTCGGCGGCCGGCGGATCCGCGCCGGCGACATGGTGCTGCTCGGCCTGCAGGGCGCCAACTCCGACCCGCAGGTGCGCACCGACGGCTCGGCGCTGACCGGCGGCAACAGCGCCCACTTCTCCTTCGGCCACGGGGAACACCGCTGCCCGTTCCCGGCGCAGGAGATCGCCGAGGTGATCGCCCGGACCGGCATCGAGGTCGTGCTGGACCGGCTGCCGGACATCGACCTCGCGGTGCCGGCCACGAAGCTGACCCGCCGCCCGTCGCCGTGGCTGCGCGGGCTGTCCGAACTCCCGGTCACGTTCACACCCACTCCCGCCCTTGGAGGCACGCCCGCATGACGGCTGGCACGGACACCCTGACGACCGACACCGAACAGACCCGCATCCCGCTCGACCCCTTCGTCTCCGACCTGGACGGGGAGAGCGCCGCGCTGCGGGCGGCCGGACCGCTGGCCGCCGTGACGCTGCCGGGCGACGTGCCGGTGTGGGCGGTCACCCACCACGCCGAGGCGAAGAAGCTGCTCACCGACCCGCGCCTGGTGAAGGACATCAACGTCTGGACCGCCTGGCAGCGCGGCGAGATCGCCCCCGACTGGCCGCTGATCGGGCTGGCCAACCCGCCCCGCTCCATGCTCACCGTGGACGGCGCCGACCACCGCCGGCTGCGCACCCTGGTCGCGCAGGCGCTCACCCCGCGCCGGGTGGAGCGGATGCGGGAGCGGATCACCGAGCTGACCGAGGGCCTGCTGGACCAGGTGGCCGCGCAGCCCGGCGACACGGTCGACCTGAAGGCGACGTTCGCCTACCCGCTGCCGATGTACGTCATCGCCGACCTGATGGGGCTGGCGGAGGAGCGGCTGCCGCGGCTGAAGGAACTCTTCGAGAAGTTCTTCTCCACGCAGACCCCGCCGGACGAGGTCATCGCGACGCTGACCGAGCTGGCCGGGATCATGGCCGAGACGGTGGCGCACAAGCGCGAGCACCCGGGCGACGACCTGACCTCCGCGCTGATCCAGGCGTCGGAGGACGGCGACCGCCTCACCGACGAGGAGATCGTCGCCACCCTCCAGCTGATGGTGGCGGCCGGCCACGAGACGACGATCTCCCTCATCGTCAACGCGGTGGTCAACCTGTCCCTCCACCCCGAGCAGCGGGAGCTGGTGCTGTCCGGCAAGGCGGACTGGTCGGCGGTGGTGGAGGAGACCCTGCGGTACGCCACGCCGACGTCCCACGTGCTGATCCGGTTCGCGACCGAGGACGTACCGGTGGGCGACAAGGTCCTGCCGGCCGGTGACGCGCTGATCGTGTCGTACGCCGCGATCGGCCGCGACGAGCGGGCGCACGGGCCGACGGCCGGCGTCTTCGACATCACCCGGGAGAGCGCCAACCGGCACATCTCCTTCGGTCACGGCCCGCACGTGTGCCCCGGCGCCGCGCTGTCCCGCCTGGAGGCCGGCGTGGCCCTCCCGGCCCTGTACGCCCGCTTCCCGGAGCTGGACCTGGCGGTCCCGGCGAGCGAGCTGCGCAACAAGCCGGTGGTCACCCAGAACGACCTGTTCGAGCTCCCGGTGAAGCTGGGCGGATGAGCGACACGGGCGGTGGACGGACCGGGAGGGCCCGTCCACCGCCCGTCTCAGCGGACGGACGAGGTTTCGCCGGGGTTTCCCGCAGCCGCTAGGCTCCGGTCGTGGCTGAGATCCGGATTCCTGCTGACATCAAGCCCGCCGACGGTCGTTTCGGTGCGGGTCCCTCCAAGGTGCGGACGGAGGCGCTGGACGCCCTGGCCGCGACCGGCACGTCCCTGCTCGGCACCTCCCACCGCCAGGCCCCGGTGAAGAACCTGGTCGGCAAGGTGCGCGAGGGCGTCCGCGAGCTGTTCCGGCTCCCCGACGGCTACGAGGTGATCCTCGGCAACGGCGGCTCCACCGCGTTCTGGGACATCGCGACCCACGGCCTGATCGAGAACAAGTCGCAGCACCTCACCTTCGGCGAGTTCAGCTCCAAGTTCGCCAAGGCCGCCAAGCTCGCCCCCTGGCTGGCCGACCCGTCCGTCGTCTCCGCCGACCCGGGCACGCACCCCGAGGCGGTCGCCGAGGCCGGCGTGGACGTCTACGCCTTCACCCACAACGAGACCTCCACCGGCGTCGCCATGCCGATCGAGCGGGTGGCCGGCGCCGACGAGGGCGCCCTGGTCCTGGTGGACGCCACCTCCGGCGCGGGCGGCCTCCCGGTCGACATCGCCGAGACGGACGTCTACTACTTCGCCCCGCAGAAGTCCTTCGCCTCCGACGGCGGCCTGTGGATCGGCGTGTTCTCCCCGGCCGCGATCGAGCGCGCCGAGCGGATCCACGCCTCCGGCCGGCACGTCCCGGAGTTCTTCTCCCTCCCCACGGCGATCGACAACTCCCGCAAGGACCAGACGTACAACACCCCGGCGCTGGCCACCCTGTTCCTGCTCAACGAGCAGCTGGAGTGGCTCAACGGCCAGGGCGGCCTCGACTGGTCCACGGCCCGCACCAAGGACTCCTCGACCCGCCTGTACACCTGGGCGGACGAGTCCAAGTACGCCACGCCGTTCGTCACCGACCCGGCCAAGCGCTCCCAGGTGATCGGCACGATCGACTTCACCGAGGAGGTCGACGCCGCCGCCGTCGCCAAGGTGCTGCGCGCCAACGGCGTCGTCGACACCGAGCCCTACCGCAAGCTGGGCCGCAACCAGCTCCGCGTCGCGATGTTCCCGGCGATCGACCCGGCGGACGTCGAGGCCCTGACGAAGTGCGTGGACTACGTCATCGAGCAGCTGTAGCCGGTCGTACGCGAACGAGGGGGCGCCCGGCGGATCATCCTCCGCCGGACGCCCCCTCACGCATCCGTACGCCCTGCTCCTCGACGAACAGCTCCTCGGCACGCTCCGCACTCAGGGAGCGGTCGAGCCAGGTCCCCAGCACGTCGAGATCGGTGCAGCCGGTGATCCGCTCCCGGACGGAGTCGGAGACCTCGACACCCCGCACATCGAGGACGCGCAGGACGGCCTCGGCCTTGCCCTCCTCCTTGTCTTCGAGCCAGGACTCCTCGACGATCGTTTTGCTGCCCGGGAAGTTCGGGGTGTAAGTGGCCATCAGATGCCTCAGTACTCACGGCCCGGGCCCTCGCCCAGGCCGACTTCGACGATCTCCGCCCAGTCCACGCCGTCCATGTCGCCGCCCTCGTCCGACTCGATGATGCCCTGGGACCCGGACCTGTCGGCGTTGTCCGCCACTCCTGACGCCAGCGCGTCCAGTATCACCGTCAGCCCGGGGTCCTTGGCGTAGGCGAGCGCGGAGAAGACGGCGACTCCGAGGTCCCGGGCCGCCTCGTCCGCCTCGGTGATCACGGGGAGAATTCCGGATCGCACGGGCGCATCGCGTCCGGGTTCTCGAGGCGGACTCAGTCGTACGGGTGAACATGTCAGCGGCTTATGCCAGACCGTCAGACATCGAGGTGGGGTTGGGCAAGTGCGAACCCAGCCGCCCTGGTGGTCGACACCGGATGACGAGGGGCGCCCGGGGGCCCGCCGACCGCCGGTCCGCGGGCCGGCGGTCGGCCCTCCGTGCGCAGTGGTCAGGTACTGCTCCACCGCTGGTTGTCACGGCCGTTGCATTCCCAGAGCACCACCTGGGTGCCGGACGCCCCTCCGAAGAGGTCCAGGCATTTACCGCTCGACGCGGACAGTAACGATTTCCCTGACAGGCTGAACCGCTGAGCTGCCGACTGGTCACACGGTCCGAGGACCACCGGTGTGCGGTCCGCGGTGCCAGTGACGGTCGCGCAGAGGTCACCCTGCTGGAGTGCCGTGCCGGACCCGATGCTCCACGACTGGGAGGCTGCGCCGGTGCAGGCTGCGACCACGAGTTCGGACCCCGGACCGGCGCCTGTCAGGCAGTTGCCGGAGGCTTCGACCGCGAGCGCCCTCCCGGGGTCGGGAGCCGAGCCGCCTGCCTGGCCGGTTCCGTCCTTGTCCGGCGCCTTGCTCACGGTGGGCTCCGCGCCGTTCTCCGTCGCCTTGTCCGTGCCCGGTTCCGTTTCCTGGCCGGAGGGCGTGGGGGAGCCGGTGGAAGGAGGCCGAGACACCGCGGTCGCGCTCGCTGAAGCGCTCAAGGACCGCTTCGCATCAGGGATTCCAGGTTCGGCCGCATCGGACTGGTACAGCTCGCCCGCGACGTCGGGCTGCCGATCGCCCTCCCCCTGAAACCCGCTGATCGTGACGGCCACTCCGGCGGTTATCACCGCGACGGCCACGGAGGCGACAGCGATCCACTTCGCGGGTGGGCGGCGTGGACCGGACCGAGTGCTGTCGTCCGGCGCCGCCGGGCCAGTGGCGGATTCGTCACGGCCGGCGATACGGACGGGCGGCTCCGGTCGTGCGGTTGCCTGGCCGTCCTCGGTTTCGGCTCGATGAGCCGTAGCCGCACGGGCGAGAGCGGCACGGGCTGCCGCCAGCTTCGCCGCGTCGTTGACACCGGAAGGCCTGTCCGGTGGTAAGTCCACACGTCGGTCCTGACCTATGCTCCGTTTGGGCAGCTCCGGCATTCTGCCGTACTCCTCGTGCAGGGGTCGAGTGCGTCCGGAATTCCGTATTCCGGGAGAGGGCGAACGATGCGGTCGCGGTGGGGCTCAGGCCCGTTCCGGGCCGACTGCGCTTCTCGTGTACTCCGCGGACATCCAACAGATCATTTCCTGATTATCGTTGTCAATTCAAGCGTACTGATGATGGAGTCCTGTCCGTGTCCGACGAAGGAAGCGGCGGAGTTGCACGGTGAACCAGCGTGCCGGGAAACGCCGTTCATCCCCGGAAGGCGCCTTCGACCCGGCACGCGGCAGCTGTTCATGACGTTCCCCGTCAAGGCAGGCAGGCCGGCGACATGGGCCGATCAGCCGATGTCCGCCGGCCGGTTCTCCGGAGGAATCCGCGGAGAGGGAGCAGAAGCCCGACCGCCGGTCTGCGCGCGGTCCGGATTCGGAACCTCGAGCATCTCTTCATGTCGCAGTGCATCCGGGAAAAGCAAAGGCCCATGCTGAAGAATCGTCGTACCGGAGCGGCACTCGGCACCCTCGTCACCTTCGGCGGCCCCGTCGGCGACGCCCTCCTCCCTGGCCGCGCCCCGGTGTGTGTCCACAACGGTGCGGACTTCACGGGGCTGCTCGAAAACAACCCGGTCCGAGTGGCGAACCTCGGCGACAAGAACGACAGGATCTCCTCGATCGTCAATGACTCCGACCACCGCATCCCGGTCCGGTCGGACCTCGATCACCGCGGTGACCTGCTGGAGGTCGGGCCCCACCAGAAGTGGGTGGCTCCGGTGGAGTGGGACGACCGCGTCTCTTCGTATCGGCGGCGTCGACGAGATCCACGAGAGCGAGGCCGGCCGCGACATCCTCGCCGGGTCCACCCTCCTGCTTCTCGGACGCCGGGAAGCAGGAGGGCATTCCTCATGTCCGAGGCGCCTCCGAGAATCCGAGGCTCACCGGCTGAGCCGCTGGAACCTGCGCACCGCGAGCGGCAGGAAGACCGCCGTCAGGATCACCGGCCACACGCCCGCCATCAACAGCGCGTGCTGCTCCACCCACGAGTCGCCGCCGCCCACCGGCGTGCCGAACAGTTCGCGGGTCGCCGCGGCCGTGGAGGAGATCGGGTTCCAGGCGGCCACCCAGCCCAGCCAGTCGGGCATGAGCTGCGGGGCGACGAAGATGCTGGAGATCATCGTCAGGGGGAAGGCCACCGCGAAGAGGCCGCCCGCCGCCTCCGGGTCGGGGACGAGGAGTCCCAGCCAGACGCCCAGCCAGATCAGCGCGAACCGCAGCCACAGCAGCAGTCCGAACGCGGCGACGAACTCCCAGCCGCCGTCCGGGCGCCAGCCCATGACCAGCGCGGTCAGCATCAGGATGGCCAGCTCGGCGCAGGCGACGATCAGATCGGTCACCCCACGCCCGGCCACCACCGCCGACGACGCCATCGGCATCGAGCGGAAGCGGTCGATGACGCCCTTGGTGGAGTCGTGGACCACGACGGTCGCGGTGTTGATGAAGCCGAAGGCCATGGTCATCACGAACATGCCCGGCATCAGGAAGTCCTTGTAGTCCCCGCCGCCCGGCACCCGCATCGCGCTGCCGAAGACATAGCCGTACAGCAGCACGGAGAGGATCGGAAAGCCCAGCTGCCAGGCGATGTTGACCGGCTGGCGCTGGTAGTGGGTCAGGCCCCGGCGGACGACGTTCCAGCAGTCCGCGAGCGCCCAGTACACCCGGCCACGGCCGGCCGGTCCGGTCAGGTCGAGCGCGCTCATGCCGCCGCCTCCTTCTCCGTGCGATGTCCGGTCAGGCGCAGGAACACGTCGTCGAGGCTGGGCCTGCGCAGCCCGATGTCCTCGACCCGCACGCCCTCGTCCTGGAGGGTGCGCGCCACGTCCGTCAGCGCGGCCACCCGGTCGGTCACGGGCGCGTGCACCCGCGACTCGGCCTCATCCACCTCGGGTTCGCCGTCGGAGACCCGCGCGACCACCTTCACCACGCGCGGGATGTCGGACCGTTCGGCCACCACGACCTCGACGCGGTCGCCGCCGACGCGGTTCTTCAGCCCGTCCGGGGTGTCGTCGGCGATGGCCCGCCCCCGGTCGATGACGGTGATCCGGGAGGCCAGCCGGTCGGCCTCCTCCAGGTACTGGGTGGTCAGCAGCACGGTCGTGCCGCTCGCCACCAGCGCGCGTACGGAGTCCCAGACTTCACCCCGGCTGCGGGGATCGAGCCCCGTCGTCGGCTCGTCCAGGAACAGCACGGCCGGCGTGAGGATCATCGACGCCGCCAGGTCCAGCCGGCGCCGCATGCCGCCGCTGTAGTCGCCGACGCCCTTGTCGGCGGCGTCGGTGAGGTCGAACTGCTCCAGCAACTCCGCCGCGCGCGTCTTGGCACGCCGCCCGCCGAGGTGGAACAGCCTGCCGAACATCTCCAGGTTCTGCCGCCCGGTGAGCACCTCGTCCACCGCCGCGTACTGCCCGGTGAGCCCGATCCGCGCCCGCACCTCGCGGGCCTGCCGCGCCACGTCCAGCCCGGCCACGGACGCCCGCCCCCCGTCGAGCCGGATCAGCGTCGACAGGATCCGTACGGCGGTGGTCTTGCCCGCGCCGTTCGGTCCCAGCAGTCCGTGCACCGTGCCCGGCCGCACGGCGAGGTCGAAGCCGTCCAGAGCGCGCTTCTCGCCGTACCGCTTCTCCAGCCCCTCGGCCCGCACCGCGTACCCGTCGTCCTCCATGGGTCCCCCTTCCAGAAACCGGGTACACCGTACCCGATGGCGCGTACGACGTACTCAGTTTTTTCGCGCGGACCTAGACTGCCTGCATGAGCAGCGGCGGAAGCGGTACGGAGACCAGCGGCGGCGGCGACCTCGCGCGCACCCTCGACCTGTTGTGGGGCACCGGACAGCGGCCCAGCCGGGGCCCGAAGCCGGGGCTGACCCTGGAGCGGATCGTGGAGGCGGCGGTCGAGGTCGCCGACCGGGACGGCATCGGCGCGCTGTCGATGCGCCGGATCGCCTCGGAACTGGGCACCGGCACGATGTCCCTCTACCGCTACGTCCCCGGCAAGGCCGAACTGCTCGACCTGATGCTGGAGCGGGTGCAGCAGCCGCACGACCCCGGGGAGCTGGGCGACGGCGACTGGCGGTCGGCCCTGGAGGCGCTGGGCCGGGCCACCCTCGCCCTCTACCGGCGGCACCCCTGGCTGCTGGAGGTCAACCAGTCCCGCCCGGTCCTCGGCCCGAACGCCCTGGACGGCCTGGAGACGGTGCTCTCCCGGATCAAGCCGATGGGCCTGTCCGACCCCGAACTGATGTCGGCGATCATGATGATCGACGGATACGTGGCCGGGGCCGCCCGCACCCAGCGCTACCAGGAGGAGGCCGAGCGCAGCTCGGGGCTCACGGACGCGCAGTTCTGGGACGCCCAGCATCCCTACCTGGAGCGGGCCATGAACAGCGGGCGCTATCCCGTACTGGCCGGGCTCTCCGACGACACCTTCGGCACCGACTTCGACCACTTCGAGTTCGGCCTCCAGCGCATCCTGGACGGTCTGGAGGTGTTCGTCGCCCGGCGGACGGCACGGTGACGGCGCCCCGCCCGGCCGACGGCCGGTTCAGCCCCGGCGGCGCCGCCGCACCAGCCCGAACAGGACCGCGGCGACGGCGGCCACCACGACGACCTTGACGGTGTCCCCGTTCCCGTCACCGTTCCCGTCACCGGCGTCGCCGCCGCCCTTCCCGCCCTCGGCACCCGCCCCCGGCTCTCCGCCGCCCCCGGGCGCGTCCTCGGCCTCGACGCGGCTCCCGGCGCCCTCCATGCCGAGCAGCAGCTTCCTGCCGTCGGTGGTGTAGGTGGCGGACTCGCCCTGCCCCAGGGGCACGCTGATCCGCCCTCCGCGCCGGATCTCGCCGCCGTTCCAGTCGTACCAGATGCCGCCGAGGTAGCCGCGCACGGAGAGCCGCTCGCCGTCCGGGGAGAAGGCGGCGTCGGTGGCCCAGAGGTCGACGGGGGCGGTGGGCCGGAAGACGTTCGTCCCGGAGGCGGAGAGCTTCGCCGGGCCCTCGTACAGGTGCCCGCCGTCCTCCTTCTTGTCGATGATGTACACGCGCCCGGTCTTCGGGTGGACGACCATCGACTCCGCGTCGCGGGCACCGTCCTCGTACTTCACGACGTACTGCGTGGCCCGGACCGTCCGGTCCTTCAACTCCGTCGGTTCGGGCAGCTCGTAGATCCACACGTGGGGCCAGGTACCGCCGAGGTTGTCCCCGATGTCACCGACGAGGATCCGGTTGCCCGGTCCGACGGCGATCGCCTCGACGTCGCGGAGCGTGCCGACGCCGGAGAGCGCGACGCGTGCGACCGTCTCGCCGGTACCGCCGTCGACGGCGTACAGGTAGGGCCCCTCGTCCTGGTCGTTGTGGGTCCAGTAGACGCCGGGGTGGAGGCGGGAGGCGGCGAGTCCGCTGGACTCGGTGATGCGCGGGTCCTTGATGGTGAAGCCCTCGTCGCCGTCGACTGCGAGGGCGGCGGGCACGGCGAGCGCACCCGTGAGGAGGGTCGCGGCGATCAGGGCGAGGGGTCGGCGCATGTGCCAAGGGTGCCATTGTTCAACGCACTTCACGGGTGGTGTCCGGTCTCACATCGCGACGCCCGGACCGATCGTCCATGATGACCGTGTGCTCAGGTTCATGCCCGTCGGCGACTCGATGACGATCGGGAGCGCGGGTGAACACACCTGGCGCTACCGGCTGTGGCAGCACCTGTGCACGGCGTACGGCGGCCCCTTCACCCTGGTCGGCCCGCGCGAGGCGCTGCACGACCCGGTGACGGACGCCCCCACCTCGTACGCGTACGCCGACCCCGGCTTCCCCCGCGCCCACCTGGCCGGCTGGGGCGAGGGCTGGCACCACATGGCCCCGCTGATCGGCGAGGCCGTGCGCTCCTGCCGCGCGGACGTGCTCCTGGTGTCGCTGGGCCTGATCGACCTGGGCTTCTACACCAACGCCGAGCAGACGGCGGAGAACGTCCGCGCGTTCGTCGCGGAGGCGAGGGCCGCCCGGCCGCGCGTCCGCATGGCCGTCATGCCGGTGGTCCGCAACATCCGGGTGGAGGCCGACCCGGCCTTCGCCGGACAGGTCGCCCACTTCAACGAGCTCCTGGCGAAGACCCTCGCCGACCTCGACGCACCGGGCTCGCCGCTGCTGCTGGTCCCGCCGCCGGCCGCGTACGACTTCCACACGGACACCTACGACGGCACGCACCCCAACGAGAGCGGCGAGCACAGAATCGCGGGAGCCTTCGCGGAGGCGATGTGGCGGGAGTGGGACCTGGGCGGGCCGTACGGGACGGCATAGCCGCCCGGGGCTCTGGCGTGTGCGCCCCACCCCGTGCCCTGTTCACCGTGCGTATCGTTGTACCGCGCGGCAGCACTCGTCCGTGGGCGGCCGGGGGGAGTGCCACGATGACCGTCCTCGACGAGATGTTCCAGCGGCTCGAGAGGATGCCCGTCCCCGAGGGGTACAAGGTCGAAATCGTCGGTGGGGCCGTCCACAGGGCGCCGCAGCGGGACATCCACCGGGAAACCATTCGCATGATCCTCTGGGCCCTGGAGGACCGGTTCGGACGACAGGCCGGACTGCTCTCGGACGTCCGCATCGACTTCCCCGGCCACCGGAACGGCTTCTGCCCGGACGTGGCGAAGATCAGGGACGGGGCGCGGAAGGACGGCAGGGGCGAGTGGCGCCACCAGGACGTGGAGTTCGTCGCCGAAGTCGTCTCGAAGGGCACGGCGCAGAACGACCACGCATCCGAGAAGGCCGCGTACGCCCTCGCGGAGGCGCCGGTCCACCTGATCGCCGATCCCCATGTCCGCAGGTGCCGCCTGTTCACCCACCCCGGGAACGGCGCCTGCGTGAGCGACACCTCCGTCGGCTACGGCGGCGAGGTCGACATGACGGCCACCCCTGCGGGCCCCGTCCTCAAGACCGACGGCTTCCCCCGCGACCGACTCCTCTTGCATAGAGCGCACTCCAAGTCGTTGGCTTGATGACCATGAAGTACACACAGCTCGGACGCACGGGACTCAAGGTCAGCCGGCTCGTCCTCGGGACGATGAACTTCGGTCCGCAGACCGACGAGGCCGACAGCCACGCCATCATGGACGCCGCGCTGGACGCCGGCATCAACTTCTTCGACACGGCCAACGTCTACGGCTGGGGCGAGAACAAGGGCCGTACGGAATCGATCATCGGGAGCTGGTTCGCCAAGGGCGGCGACCGCCGCGACAAGGTCGTCCTCGCCACCAAGGTGTACGGGAACATGGGCCCCGACGGCGAGGCGTGGCCCAACCACGACAAGCTGTCCGCCGTGAACATCCGGCGGGCGGTCGACGCCTCGCTGAAGCGGCTGGGGACCGACTACATCGACGTCTACCAGTTCCACCACGTCGACCGCAGCACTCCGTTCGAGGAGATCTGGCAGGCGATCGACGTCCTGGTCCAGCAGGGCAAGGTCCTCTACGTCGGTTCCTCGAACTTCCCCGGCTACAAGATCGCCCAGGCCAACGAGATCGCCGCCCGGCGCGGCGGCACCATCGGCCTGGTCAGCGAGCAGTGCCTCTACAACCTCGCCGAGCGCCGCGCCGAGATGGAGGTCATCCCGGCCGCCCAGGAGTACGGCCTCGGGGTCATCCCGTGGTCGCCGCTGCACGGCGGGCTGCTGGGCGGTGTGATCAAGAAGGAGGTCCAGGGCGGCCGGCGCGCCTCCGGGCGGGCCGCCGACACGCTCGCCGATCCGTCGTCCCGGGCGCAGATCCAGGCGTACGAGGACCTGCTCGACAAGCACGGCGTCGAGCCCGGCGAGGCCGCGCTGGCCTGGCTGCTCACCCGGCCCGGCGTGACCGGCCCGATCGTCGGTCCGCGCACGGCCGAGCAGCTCGGCTCCGCGCTGCGCGCGGTCGAGCTGGAGCTGAGCGAGGAGCTGCTGACCTCGCTGGACGAGATCTTCCCGGGCCCCGGGCCGTCGCCGGAGGCCTTCGCCTGGTAGCGGCGCGTGCGGTGGCGGCGCTATCTGCCCAGCGCCGCCGCCAGCACCACCACGACGAACATCAGCACGAGCGCACCGGCCATGATCCGGTTTCGGGTCTTCGGGTCCACGCCGTCGAGCCTAACCGGCCGCGCCCAGCGCCCGGCGGGCGACCGCCTCGTAGCGGGGCTGTGCGCCCGGCACCCCGGAGGCCGGCAGGTGGCTGCGCACCAGCACCAGCTCGTCCACGGTCCAGGTCCGGCCGCGGAACGCGCGCAGGGTCTCGACGTACGGCCGCACGTCGACGGCGTCCCGGCTGCGGGCCACCGTCAGGTGGGCCTGGTACCGCCGGTGCCCTTCCATCGGCACGCCCGCCCTGCGCGCCGCGGCCTCGGCCCGCCCGGCCAGCAGCCGCAGGGTGCGCAGGTCCCCCTCCGCGCCGGTCCACAGCACCCTGCCGCGCCCGAACTGGCCGCCGCCGCACAGGGCCAGCTCGAAGGGGTCCGTCCGGGCCGCCGCCCGCTCCAGCCGCGCGGCCAGCTCCGGCACGAGCCCGTCGTCCACCTCGCCGTAGAAGGCGAGCGTGAAGTGCCATCCCGCCCGCCCGGTCCACCGCATCCCGTCCGCCCCGGGCAGCTTCCGCACCTCCGCCACCTCGGCGGCGAGCTCCTGGAGCACGTCCTCGGGCGGCAGCACGGCGGCGAAGAGTCTCATGGGTCCAGTCTCACAGGAGAACGTACGTACGCTCACGCGTGTCCTGGTCACCGTGCGTATCGCTGTACCGCGCGGCTGTGCGCATCGAGCGGCAGCCGGGGAGGAGCGCCACGATGACCGTCCTCGAAGACAGGATCGAGATGGCCGAGAGCTCCTCAGGACCGACGAGTTCCCCCGGGACTGACCGCGGCCGGGGTGCGGTCCGCCGTCAGGACACCGGCGTCAGCGCCTCCTGCCGCTCCCTCGGCACGAACCGCACCCACGGGTGTCCGCGTCGCCAGGCCACCGACAGGCGCAGGCCGCCGACCCTGGCCAGGATCAGGCCGATGACGGACGCCGCGGCCACCGCGATCGCGCCGCCCGCCGCGAAGCCGACGCGGGCGCCGTGGGTGTCGGTGATCCAGCCGACGATCGGGGCGCCGACCGGGGCGCCGCCGAGGAACACCATCATGTAGAGGGCCATGACGCGGCCGCGCATGACCGGGTCGGTGGCCATCTGCAGGCTGGTGTTGGTGGTGACGTTGACCGTCATCGAGAACAGGCCCAGCGGGACCATGATCAGGGCGAACATCCACAGCCGCGGCGACGCGGCGGCCAGGATCTCCAGCGCGCCGAACGCGATCGCGGCCACGATCAGCAGCCGCAGCCGGGCGGTGCCGCGCCGGGCGGCGAGCAGGGCGCCGGAGACGGAGCCGACCGCCATCAGGGTGTTGAACATGCTGTAGACGCCCGCGCCCCCGTGGAAGACGTCGTCGGCGAAGGCCGAGAGGTAGACGGGGAAGTTGAAGGCGAAGGTGCCGATGAAGCCGACCAGGACGATCGGCCAGATCAACTCCGGGCGTCCGGTGACGTAGCGCACGCCCTCCCGCAGCTGGCCCTTGCCGCGCGGGGCGCGCTCGACGGGGTGCAGCTCGCGGGCGCGCATCATCATCAGGCCGGCCAGCGGCGCGACGAAGGACAGGCCGTTGAGGAGGAACGCCCAGCCGGTGCCGACGCCGGTGATCAGCAGGCCCGCGACGGCGGGGCCGACCAGGCGGGCGGACTGGAAGTTCGCGGAGTTGAGGCTGACCGCGTTCTGCAGCTGGCCGGGGCCGACCAGCTCGGAGACGAAGGACTGGCGGGCCGGGTTGTCGACGACGGTCGCCAGACCGAGGGCGAAGGCGGCCACGTAGATGTGCCAGACCTCGACCCGCCCGGTCAGGGTGAGGGCGGCGAGCGCGAGGGAGGTGAGGGCCATCGCGATCTGCGTGACGAGCAGCGTGGGGCGCTTGCGCAGGCGGTCGACGAGGACGCCGCCGTACAGGCCGAACAGCAGCATCGGCAGGAACTGCAGGGCCGTGGTGATGCCGACGGCGGCCGAGGAGCCGGTGAGGCTGAGGACCAGCCAGTCCTGGGCGATGCGCTGCATCCAGGTGCCGATGTTGGAGACGACCTGGCCGGCGAAGAACAGGCGGTAATTCCTGATCCGCAGCGAGGAGAACATCGAGGTCCTGCGGGCGGGGGTGTCGGGGGCGGCCAGGGCGTCGCGGTGGTCAGGTGCGGGGGCGGAAGCTGCTCCGGATCCCGTACTCAAAAGGGTTCGCCTCCTACGTACCGTTGTGCCGTGTGCTCAGACGTGCGCCAGTTTCTCCAGCACGGGGGCGGCGGCGCGCAGTTTCGCCCACTCGTCGTCGTCCAGTTCCCCGACCAGCGTGGCGAGGAACGCGTTCCGCTTGCGACGGCTCTCCTCGAGCATCGCCTCGGCCCGCTCGGTCTGCGTGACGACCTTCTGGCGGCGGTCGTCGGGGTGCGGCTCCAGGCGGACCAGCCCCTTGCTCTCCAGCAGGGCCACGATGCGGGTCATCGACGGCGGCTGGACGTGCTCCTTGCGGGCGAGCTCGCCCGGGGTGGCCCGGCCGCAGCGGGCCAGGGTGCCCAGCACCGACATCTCGGTGGGACTGAGGGACTCGTCGACGCGCTGGTGCTTGAGCCGACGGGACAGCCGCGTCACGGCGGATCGGAGGGCGTTCACGGCGGCTGCGTCGTCGCCATGGCTGAAGTCCGGCATGTTCTTTAGCGTAACTCATTACTCTCGCTAAAGACCACTGGGGGTCGTGCCCCCGGCCGTGACTCCCACCACTGTCACACAAGATCACCCATTCGAGTGATCCACCCGCGAAACCTCCCCCACCGCACCGTCTTGTGCGGCAACGCTCGTGCCCATGCGGACCGAGGTGCTCAGCCTGCGCATGGACCACGAACTGCTCGCACGGCTCCGTGACCATGCCGCCAAACGCGGCATGAGCGTCCAGGACTATGTCGTCCGGACGCTCATGCGCGATGACTTCGACCAGCGGTTCCGGGCCGCCGTGGAGGAGACGGAGAAGTTCTACGGGGTCCCGTGAGCCCCGTGGCGCGGGGTCGCGCGCGCCCGGCGGCGCGGGACCCCGCGGGCTCCGCGGCGCGGGATCAGGTCAGGCCCAGCGCCGGCATCAGGTAGTAGAAGGCGAACACCGCCGCCACCACGTACATCGCCGGCGGCACCTCCCGGCCGCGGCCGACCGCCAGCCGCAGCACCACGAAGGTGATGAAGCCCATGCCGATGCCGTTGGTGATCGAGTAGGTGAACGGCATCATCACCATCGTCACGAAGGCCGGGACGGCGATCGTGTGGTCGGCCCAGTCGATCCCCTTGACCGAGCCCGCCATGATCAGGAAGCCCACCGCGACCAGCGCCGGGGTGGCCGCCTGGGACGGGACCATGGTGGCGACCGGCGTGAGGAACAGCGCCACCGCGAACAGCGCGCCGGTGACGACGTTGGCGAAGCCGGTCCGCGCCCCCTCGCCGACGCCGGCCGTGGACTCCACGAAGGCGGTGGTGGCCGAGGAGGAGCTGGCGCCGCCGGCGGCGACCGCGACGCCGTCGATGAACAGGACCTTGTTGATGCCGGGCATCTGGCCCTGCGCGTCGGTCAGCCTGGCCTCGTCCGAGACGCCCATGATCGTGCCCATCGCGTCGAAGAAGCACGACAGCAGCACGGTGAAGACGAACAGGACGCCGGTCAGCACACCGACCTCGGAGAAGCCGCCGAACAGGCTGACCTGTCCGATCAGGCCGAAGTCGGGGGTGGCGAGCGGGTTGCCGGGCCAGGTGGGCGTCGTCAGGCCCCAGGACGGGATGTCGGCGACGGCGTTGACGATCACCGCGACGACCGTCATCGCGACGATCGAGATGAGGATCGCGCCGGGCACCCGGCGCGTGATCAGCGCCAGCGTGAGCAGCGTGCCGAGGACGAAGACCAGGACCGGCCAGCCCTCGAGGTGGCCGCCGGTGCCGAGCTGGAGCGGGACGGTGGTCTGGGCGGCGTCCGGCATGCGGGTGACGAAACCGGAGTCGACCAGGCCGATCAGCATGATGAACAGGCCGATGCCGATGGCGATGGCCTTGCGCAGACCGTGCGGCACGGCGTTCATCACGCGCTCGCGCAGACCGGTGGCGACCAGGATCATGACCACGAAACCGGCCAGCACCACCATGCCCATGGCGTCCGGCCACGACATGCGCGGAGCGAGCTGGAGCGCGACGACCGAGTTCACGCCCAGACCGGCGGCCAGCGCGATCGGGACGTTGCCGATGACGCCCATGAGCAGCGTGGTGAACGCCGCGGTCAGGGCGGTCGCGGTGACCAGCTGGCCGTTGTCGAGCTGGTGGCCGTACATGTCCTTCGCGCTGCCCAGGATGATCGGGTTCAGCACGATGATGTAGGCCATCGCGAAGAAGGTGGCGAAACCGCCGCGGACCTCACGGGACAGGGTGCTGCCGCGCTCGGAGATCCGGAAGTGGCGGTCGAGGGCGCCGGACGCGGCACCGGACCCCGGCTGCTCGGGGACGGGGGCCTTGGTGGTGGCCGACGGGGACATGCGGAGACCTCATCACCGGTGGGCGCCCCCCGAAGCCCTTTGGTGTTTTCTACGAATGAAAGCGGTCAGAGACAAACGGATTCAGTATGAACATATAACGCCGCCCACGCTATCTCCGCGCGTAGACCCCCGTGACCCCCTGCGGTCCCCGTCACGCGGTCCACGCGGTCCATGCGGTCCCCGTCACGTCCCGGGTTCCTCGTAAGCTTGTCGGCATGGCCGGGTTTTTTTCGGGATCCCCCGAGCACGAGGCGCCGGAGCCCCTGGAGGGCCCCGTGGTCGCCACCATCGTCGGCGGCACGCTCATCTGGTTCGCCCTGTTCCTGGTCCAGCTGCCGTTCTACGGCTGGTTCGACGACCACGGCCACACCTGGTGGGTGTGGACCTGTCTGGCCGGCGGCGGGCTCGGCCTCATCGGCATCTGGTACGTCCGCAGGCGCGACGCCGCCCTCAAACGGGTCCGGGCGGACGCGGCGCCGGAACCGGACCGCTCCCCCGCCGCGTCCGCCGACTGAACCGGCCCCAACTGCCGTCCGCGCCACCGCCGTACGACCACGGCACTACGGCCGTCCCTCCCCGGTCGGATCTTCGGCCCATCGGGTGGGTGGACCGCCGGATCCGCACGTACCGTCGAACGCATGACACATCTCGAGGAGGATGACCGGGCCGATGCCGCGCGCCCGGCCGCGGTCACCTCACCGGTGACCGGGCTGACGGCCGCGGAGGTGGCCGAGCGGGTGGCCCGCGGGCAGGTCAACGACGTGCCGGTGCGCAGCAGCCGGTCCCTCGCCGAGATCGTCCGCGCGAACGTCCTCACCCGGTTCAACGCGATCATCGGCGTGCTCTGGGTGATCATGCTGGTGGTCGCGCCCGTCCAGGACAGCCTGTTCGGCTTCGTGATCCTCGCCAACACCGGCATCGGCATCGTCCAGGAGTGGCGGGCGAAGAAGACCCTCGACTCCCTCGCGGTGATCGGCGAGGCACGGCCCACCGTGCGCCGGGACGGGACGGCGAGGGAGGTCGGCACCTCCGAGATCGTGCTGGACGACCTGATCGAGATCGGGCCGGGCGACAAGGTCGTCGTCGACGGGGTGTGCGCCGAGGCGGACGGCCTGGAGATCGACGAGTCCCTGCTCACCGGCGAGGCCGACCCCGTGGTGAAGGAGCCGGGGGACCGGGTCATGTCCGGCAGCTTCGTCGTCGCGGGCGGCGGCTCCTTCCAGGCGACCCGGGTGGGGCGAGAGGCGTACGCGGCGCAGCTCGCCGAGGAGGCGTCCCGCTTCACCCTCGTCCGCTCCGAGCTGCGCTCGGGCATCTCCACGATCCTCAAGTACGTGACGTGGATGATGGTCCCGACCGCGATCGGCCTGGTCGTCAGCCAGCTGGTGGTCAAGGACGACGAGCTGAAGGACTCGATCGCCCGCACGGTCGGCGGGATCGTGCCGATGGTCCCCGAGGGGCTGGTGCTGCTCACCTCCGTCGCCTTCGCGATCGGGGTGGTCCGGCTGGGCCGCAAGCAGTGCCTGGTGCAGGAGCTGCCCGCGATCGAGGGCCTCGCCCGGATCGACACGGTGTGCCTGGACAAGACGGGCACCCTCACCGAGGGCGGCATGGACGTCACCGGGCTGCGGGTGCTGGGGGACGGCGACGAGGCGTACCTGCGCAGGGTGCTGGGCGAGCTCGGCTCGGCGGATCCCCGCCCGAACGCCTCCCTGCAGGCGCTCATCGACGCCTTCCCGGACACCACCGGGTGGCGCCTGACCGACACCCTGCCCTTCTCCTCCGCCCGCAAGTACAGCGGGGCGACGTTCGAGGAGAGCCCGGGGCGGAAGGCCGTGACCTGGCTGCTGGGCGCGCCCGACGTGCTGCTGGACGCCGACGACCCGGCGCTGGCGGAGACCGGGCGGATGAACGAGCAGGGGCTGCGGGTGCTGCTGCTCGCCCGGGCCCGCGACGGCGTGGACGTCGACGACCCGGAGGCCGCCCGGGGGGTGCGGCCGGCCGCGCTGGTGGTGCTGGAGCAGCGGCTGCGCCCGGACGCGGCCGACACCCTGCGCTACTTCGCCGAACAGGACGTCCGCGCCAAGGTCATCTCCGGCGACAACGCGGTGTCGGTCGGCGCGGTCGCCGCCAAGCTGGGCCTGTCCGGCACGGCGGTGGACGCGCGCCGGCTGCCCGCCGACCGGGACGCCATGGCCGACGCGCTGGACGAGGGCACGGTGTTCGGGCGGGTCACCCCGCAGCAGAAGCGGACCATGGTGGGCGCGCTGCAGTCCAACGGCCACACGGTCGCGATGACCGGGGACGGCGTGAACGACGTGCTGGCGCTGAAGGACGCGGACATCGGCGTGGCGATGGGCTCCGGTTCGGAGGCCACCCGGGCGGTCGCGCAGATCGTGCTGCTGAACAACAGCTTCGCCACGCTGCCGTCGGTGGTGGCGGAGGGACGCCGGGTGATCGGCAACATCACCCGGGTCGCGACGCTGTTCCTGGTGAAGACGGTGTACTCGGTGCTGCTGGCGGTGCTGGTGGTGATCTCGCAGGTGGAGTACCCGTTCCTGCCGCGCCACCTGACGCTGCTGTCCACGCTCACCATCGGCGTCCCCGCGTTCTTCCTGGCCCTCGCCCCCAACCGGGAACGGGCGCGGCCGCACTTCGTGCGGCGGGTCATGCGGTACGCGATCCCGGGCGGGGTGCTGGCCGCGCTGGCGACCTTCGCGTCGTACCTGGTCGCCCGGGAGCACTACACCGGTGCGGGCTCGCTGGAGGCGGAGACGAGCGCGGCGACGCTGACGCTGTTCCTGATCTCGCTCTGGGTGCTGGCGATCGTCGCCCGGCCGTACACCTGGTGGCGGATCGGCCTGGTGGCGGCGATGGGCGGGGCGTTCCTGGTGGTGCTGGCGGTGCCGTGGCTGCAGGAGTTCTTCGCGCTGCGCCTGGTCGGCATGACCATGCCGTGGACGGCGACCGCCATCGCGGTCCTCGCGGCGGGGGTGCTGGAAGTGTCGTGGCGGTGGGTGGACCGGCGGGTCCCGGCGTGACGCCCGCGGCCGCGCGGGGCCGCACGACGGCACGACGGCACCCCGCGCCCCCGGAGGGACGCGGGGTGCCGCACGCGCTTACTTCACGTCGACGAAGTCACCCGTGGCGTTGACCGCCGGGGTGGTCGAGGTGCCCGCGAAGGAGTAGCGGTAGTAGCCGTCGGCGGAGGCCTTGACCGTGGTCTTCAGCTCGCCCTTGGAGTTGGTCTTGATGGTCTTGACCGTGCTGTAGGTGCTGGAGCTCTTCTTGCGGAACTGCAGCTTCACCGACTGGCCGCTGTAGCCGGCGTACTTGCCGGTCTCCCAGTTGGCGCGGGACAGCTTGCCCGTGACGGTGAGGGTCTTGCCCTTCTTCACCGGCTCGGGGGAGGCGTTGACGGTGAGCTTGGAGGCGCGCTGCACCTTGAAGCTCTTGGCGTTGTCCTTCTGCACGAAGTCGGCGTCCTTGGCCGCGGCGAGGGCCCACGTCTTCCAGGTGCCGGCGACCGAGTTGTTCAGCTCGTAGCCCGGCTCCAGGGTGAAGGTGGACTTGCAGGTCGACGTCGTGGCGTTGACCTTGGTGCACGTGGCCTCGCCGTCCTTGCCGTCGGCGACGGCCCCGCTGTCGGACGTCTCGATGGTCGAGCCGTGGAACAGGATGGCCTGCGCCCAGTCGACACCGGAGTTGTCGGTGGCGGTGAAGGTGACGGTGACCTTCTTCGCGGCGGTGGCGCCGACGACGACGGACTTGCCGCCGTTGACCACCACGTTGGAGATCTTGGTGTCGCCTTCGATGTCGTCGGCCTGCGCGGCCGGGACGGCGAGGGCGGACAGGGCCAGGGCGCCGCTGAGGGCGACCACGGTGGCACGCATACGCATGTGTTCCCCACGTTGGAGAAGGGGGCCCCGACACTGGTCGTTTCGTACGGCTCGTCGTCGGCCGGGACCCCGAATGATCGTGGAGTCTGTTGACTCACATGATCAGATGCACCACTCGCCCCCATGGTTGTACGAGAAGTGAAAAATTTGTGCGACGACCCCCGGGCTCAGTCGAACCAGCGGTCCCGCGCCAACTCCTCGGTGCGGGACGGGTCTTCGAGCAGCGCCGCCACCTCGAAGCGGCGGGGCCACTGGCCCGCCGCCCAGGCGAGGCCCGCGGCCACGCCCTCCAGGGTCGCGGCGTGCAGCACGCCGTCGTCCGTGAGGCGCCAGTCGATCTCCACGCCGTCGACGACGAGTTCCCCGTGCTCGACGTAGGACGCCGGGGTGCGCGGCCCCAGCAGCACCCGCACCGGCTCCGGCACGTCGTGCTCGGCGCCCTCGGAGTCCACCCGGCCGGTGACGGACTCGCTCAGCCGCCGCACCTGGAACAGCTCGGCCAGCTCGGCGGCGCGCGCCGGCCGTACCGGCAGCAGCGGCACGCCGGAGGTGAACGGCAGCAGGTCGGGCGAGTCGACGACCACCGCGTCGGCGGCGTCCACCACCTCGACCCGTCCGTCGACCACCGCGCGCAGTTCGTCCGGCAGGGTCACCTGCTCGGGGTCCAGTTCGGCGAGCGCGCCGTACAGGGCGTGCAGCTGGGCGGCCGTGACGGGGCGGTCGGGGTCGGCGAGGCGGTCCAGCAGCTCCGCCGCGCCGCCGGGCTCGTCGAGCAGGGCGGCCACCGAGGTCCGTACGCCCAGCGCGCGCAGCACCTGCTCGTCCTCGAACCCGGTCGCGTCGGCCTCGTCGTACAGACCGCGCAGCAGCGGGTCGCCGCCGGCCGCGCGCAGTCCGGCGGGGCGCCGCCCGCCGATCACCGGGTGCCCGCGCAGCCACCACGCGGTGTAGGGCCGCACGACCTCGTGGGTGCCGTCGTGCAGCAGGATCCGCACCGGCTGGACGAGCGCGTCGCGCAGCGGGGGCCGGGACAGCAGGGCGAGGGCCTGCGGCCAGCGGTCGTCGTCCACCAGGTCCAGGTCGCGCACGGCGACGATCTCGGTGGCGACGGGCGGGACGGGGCTGTCCGGGAAGCGGTCCAGGACGTCCTCGCTCCACACGTCCACGGCGTCCAGCAGGCCGGCGTCGTCGGGTTCGGCGTAGTCCCCCTCGCGGGGCTCCAGCTCGTCGGGGTCGAGGACCACGTCGGTGGCGCGGACCAGCGCGAAGTCCACCAGCACCCCGCAGGCGGCCAGCGGCTGTTCACCCCACTTGTCGGCCAGTTCGCCGTCCACGGCGGCGAGTTCGCCCTCGCGCATGACCCGTGCGAACGGGCCGCCGGGGAAGACCAGCTCGCAGGCCGGGGAGAGCTCGCCGTCCTCGTCGGGGAGGGCGAGGGCGCCCAGCCAGGGCTCGTCGCCGGGTTCGAGTCCGGCGTCGCGCACCAGGCCGAGCACGGTGTCGGCGAGTTCCTCGGCGTCCGGGGCGTCCTCCTCCCAGTTCACCCCGCCCTCGTCGTCGAGCGAGGCGGCGACGGCGGCCCGCACCTGCGGGGTGGTGAGCACGGCGCGCGGGGTGGCGGGGAGCGCGCCCAGCTTCTCCAGGAGGGGGTGGGCGGCGTCCGGGTGGGCGACCTTGAGCCCGAGCCGGGCGAGGAGTTCGACGTCCGGGGAGACCTCGTCGGGGGTGGGCAGCAGCACCTGCCGGGGCCCGATGGTGGTCCGGCCGTCGGCGAGCGGCACGGGCAGCCCGGACAGCCGGTCCGGGTCGACCCCGGCGAGGCTGTCGTACAGCCGCCGCCACCAGTCGGGGGACTTCTCCAGGCCGGCCAGCCGGTCGACCGCGTCGGTGAGCGGCACCCGGGCCACGCCCAGCGTGCGCAGCTCCGCGCGGCGTTCGAGACCGGCGGGCAGCAGGGTGGGGAGCACCTCGGCCAGCACCCGTACGGTGTCGGCGCCCGCGCCCTCGACGACCTCGGCGTCCCTGGGCCGCAGGGACTCGGGCAGGTCGGAGTCGTCGTCCCGTCCGAGCGGTGCGACGGCGGGCGGCAGGAAGGACGTGCGGGGCAGCCGGTCGAGGACCGCCCGGCGCAGGGCGCCGTCCAGTTCGCCCTTGCCGAGCGGGCCCGGCACCAGGTCGATGATCCCGGCGGTCACCGGGCGCCAGTCGGCGAGGAGCTCGGCGTAGGCGTCGGCGGCGCGCTGCACCAGGAAGTCGGTGAGCGGGCCGGGGGCCGCGTGCCGGCGGGTGGAGTCCAGCGGGAGGGAGGCGATGAGCAGCGCGGGCACGCCGAGGGGTTCGTCGCTGGGGGTGGGCGCGTGCACGACGGGGCGGGTGCGGGGCCGGGCGGGGCTGCCGTCGGCGTCCACGGGCACGGCCCAGGTGACCGACCAGTGCGGGCGCAGCCGCTCCTCGACCGGCCGGTCGGCGAGCAGGTCGGGGGTGAGCGGGCCGTGCGCGGCGGCGGTGCGCCAGCGGGTGGTGCCCTCCCTGGAGTCCTCGACGACGACGAGACCGTCCTCGGTGCGGCGGCTCACCGTGCGGGGCTGCGCGTCCCCGGTCTCGACGACCACCTCCTCCAGGCCGGGCAGGGCGAGCAGCAGGGCGTCGTCGACGGCGTCCAGCAGCCGTTCGGCCAGATCGGCGGCGGCGGTGTCGCGCAGCGGGAGGATGACGGCGGTGTCGTACGGGTCGGGCGCGGTGCCCTCGGCGGCGAACGGCAGCCGGAGCAGCGGCACGTGACCGTCCCGGCGGCGGATCTCGTCGCCCAGGCCGGGGCTGTGCCGGGCGGTGTCGCCGGCGAGCTCGCGGGCCTCGGCCAGCGACCAGCGCACCCCGCCGTGCCGTCCGACGACGGCGGGCTCGTCGGTGACGGCCAGGACGGCGGCGAAGCCGACGCCGAACCGCCCCACGGACCGGTCGGGGGCGTCCCGCTTGGCGGAGGCCCGCAGCGTGGACAGCGACTCGACGCCGGCCGCGTCCAGCGGGGCCCCGGTGTTCGCGGCGACCAGGACGCCGTCGCGCAGGGTGAGCCGCAGCCGTCCCGGCACGCCGGCCCGGGCGGCGGCGTCCGCGGCGTTCTGGGCGAGTTCGACGACGAGGCGGTCCCGGTAGCCGCCGAGGACGAGGTCCTCCTCGGCGTTGGCGTCCTCACGGAAGCGGGCGGGGCTGGTGGCCCAGGCGTCCAGGACTCCGCGCCGCAGACGGGCGGTGCCGAACGGGTCGGCTCCCTCGGCGGCGGGCCGTACGAACTTGCTCACGTTCATCTCTCCTCATCGGCCCTCGTCGGCGTGAGGTCGAAGGTACCGCCCCGCGGCGTTCCGGCGACGCGGTGTCCGCGGCGCACCGCCCCCCGTGGATGATCGGAACCGTGCTGCTCGAGTCGTTGTCCGTCGCCGCGCTGGTCGTGGTGCTGGTGTGTGCCGTCGTCCGCCCGTTCCGCTGGCCGGAGGCGGCGTTCGCGGTGCCCGCGGCCGGCGTGGTGATCGCGACCGGCGCGATCCCCCTGGAGGCGGTCCACGAGGAGGCCGTCCGGCTCGGGCCGGTGATCGGCTTCCTCGCCGCCGTGCTGGTGCTCGCCAGGCTCTGCGACGACGAGGGCCTCTTCCACGCCTGCGGGGCCTGGATGGCCCGCTGGTCCCGCCACCGGCCGCGCAGGCTGCTGGGCGCGGTCTTCGCCCTCTCCTCGCTGATCACCGCCGCGCTCAGTCTGGACGCCACGGTGGTGCTGCTGACGCCGGTGGTGTTCGCCACCGCCACCCGTATGGGCGCCCGGCCCGCCCCGCACGTCTACGCCGGCGCGCACCTGTCGAACACGGCGTCCCTGCTGTTGCCGGTGTCGAACCTGACGAACCTGCTCGCGTTCACCGCCACGGGGCTGACCTTCACCCGCTTCGCGCTGCTGATGGCCCTGCCGTGGCTGGCGGCGATCGCCGTGGAGTACGTCGTCTTCCGCCGCTTCTTCGCCGCCGACCTCGACGCGGCGCCCACCGCGCCCGAGGTGCCGGAGGGGCCGGTGGAACCGCCGCTCTTCGCCCTGGTGACGGTGGCCGCCACGCTCGCCGGGTTCGCCGTGGCGTCCGCGGCCGGCATCGACCCGGCGTGGGCGGCGGCGGCCGGCGCGACCGTGCTGGCGGTGCGCGCCCTGGCCCGCCGCCACACCACCCCGGCCGCGATCGTCCGCTCCGCCGACCTGCCGTTCCTGGCGTTCGTCCTCGCCCTCGGCGTGGTCGTGCGGGCGGTCCTGGACCAGGGCCTGGGCGACGCCCTCGGCACCGTCCTGCCCGACGGCACGTCCCTGCCCGCCCTGCTGGCCCTCGCGGGGCTGGCGGCGCTGCTGGCCAACCTGGTCAACAACCTGCCGGCGGTCCTCGCCCTCGTCCCGCTGGCCGCGCCGTCCGGCCCCGGCGCGGTCCTCGCGGTCCTGCTGGGCGTCAACATCGGCCCGAACCTCACCTACGCGGGCTCCCTGGCCACCCTCCTGTGGCGCCGCATCGCCCACCACCACGACCACGAGGTCAGCCTCCGGCGCTTCACCCTGCTGGGCCTGGCCACCGTCCCCGCGGCGCTGCTGGCGTCGACGGTGGCGCTGTGGGTCTCGCTGGAGCTGCTGGGCGGCTGACCCGCCGCCGTGCCGGGACGGAGGCGGAGCCGGATCTCCGGAGACGCAGGCCACACGCACCGGGCGTCCGGACCGGGCTCCCGGTGACAAGCCGCACAGGGGAAACGTCCGGTACTACCCGGGGTAGTGGAAAAGCGAGGGAAAACAAAACGGACATTTGGTGCGCAAGCCCGATCGATCGGCTTGAAATGGGGGCTTTCGCCCCGTCCGCACCCACCCGTCAAGAGACGTGCGTCTCATGCCCGGAGTACGACCTTTCGTCGTAGGTCACACCTTTGCGGCTTTTGCCCGGAGGCCGGTACCAAGGAACAGCCACCACGGCACGGACCCGTTCCGCCGGTGGCTCCCCCCGTCCCCTCCCCCACGAGGTTTCGATGTTCCAGCGCGTCACGTCCCGTCTCTCCTTCACGTCCCCGGCCCGCACCCGAGCGGCCGTCCTGGCCGCCGGCATGGGCGCCACGGTCGTCCTGGGAGTCGGGGCCGCGACCGCCGCCGAGAACACGGCCGCGCCCGCCGCCTCGGTCCAGCAGCAGGCGTCCTGGGTCGACCCGGTCAAGAGCTACAGGCTGTCCGCGAGCTTCGCGCAGAACGGCGGCATGTGGGCGCACAAGCACAGCGGCCAGGACTACGCCGTCCCGACCGGCACCACGGTCATGGCCG
>NZ_JBEORT010000025.1:0-73448 GCF_040302425.1 Streptomyces sp. NPDC126497 | reverse complement strand
GGCGCCAACGCGGAGCGTTGGCAACTGACGACAACGCGGCAGATGCGCGTGCCAAGCCCCGCGACGCCGACATGATCCAAACGAGAGGCCCTAGCTCTCCGGGTGGGTGAGGTTGGTTCCGGTCGACGGGTCGAAGACATGGGCCTTGCCCATGTCGACCCGGAGCTCGACGGGTTCGCCCTCGCGGGCCCGGGTGGCGGCGTTCAGCCGGGCCACGACCTGCTGGGCCCCCTGGGCACCGGTGTCGCGCGCGCCGGAGTCCGTGGCGAGTTCCTCCAGTTCGGCGGTGGTCACCGGCCCGCCCTCCGCGCCGAAGTGGACGTACGCGTCGGAGCCCAGCGACTCCAGCACGTCCACGGTGACGGTGACGGCGGGGCCGCCCGGCCCGTGTGCCAGGCTCGCGTCCTCGAAGGCCTCGGGACGCAGCCCGACGATCACCTCGCGCGGCACGTTCCGCCGTTCCAGCTCCCGGCGCACGCGGTCGTCGAGCGGCAGGTCGCCCAGCGGGGTGCGCAGGACGCCGCCGGACAGGGAGGCGCCCACGAAGTTCATCGCCGGGGAGCCGATGAAGCCCGCGACGAACAGGTTGCGCGGCATGTCGTAGAGCTGGGCGGGGGTGCCGACCTGCTGGACCAGGCCCTGCCGCATCACCACGACCCGGTCGCCGAGCGTCATCGCCTCGGTCTGGTCGTGGGTGACGTACACGGTGGTGGTGCCCAGGCGCCGCTGCAGCCGGGAGATCTGGGTGCGCATCTGCACCCGGAGCTTGGCGTCCAGGTTGGACAGCGGCTCGTCCATGAGGAACGCCTCGGGGTCGCGGACGATCGCCCGCCCCATCGCCACCCGCTGGCGCTGGCCGCCCGAGAGGTTGGCGGGCTTGCGGTCCAGGAGGCCGCCCAGGTCGAGGACCCGGGCGGCCTCCTCGACCTTGCTGTCGATGGTGGCCTTGTCCACCTTCGCCAGCCGCAGCGGGAAGCCCATGTTCTCCCGCACACTCATGTGCGGGTACAGGGCGTAGCTCTGGAACACCATGGCGACGTCGCGCTCCTTGGGGGCGAGGTCGTTGACGACCCGGCCGCCGATGCGCAGGGTGCCCTCGGTGATGTCCTCGAGCCCGGCGATCATGTTCAGGGTGGTCGACTTGCCGCAGCCGGACGGGCCGACCAGGATCACGAACTCGCCGTCGGCGATCTCGAGGTCCACGTCCCGCACGGCGAGGGAGCCGTCGGGGTAACGCTTGGTGACTCCCTCTAGGACGATCTCGGCCATGGGCGGCGCCTCCTTGCCTCGCGGCTCATCCCTTGACCGCCCCGGAGGTCAGTCCGGCGACGATCCGCCGCTGGAAGAGCAGGACGAAGATGATGATCGGGACGGTGATCACCACGGCGGCGGCGGCGATCGACCCGGTCGGCTGCTGGAACTGCGAGCTGCCCGTGAAGAACGCGATCGCGGCGGGGACCGTGCGCGCGGACTCGGTGGAGGTCAGCGAGATCGCGAACAGGAAGTCGTTCCAGCAGAAGATGAACACCAGGATGGCGGTGGTGAACACGCCGGGCGCGGCGAGCGGCACGATGACCAGCCGGAAGGCCTGTGCGGGCGTGGCCCCGTCCACCTTGGCGGCCTTCTCCAGGTCCCAGGGGATCTCCCGGAAGAACGCCGACAGGGTGTAGATCGCCAGCGGCAGCGAGAAGGTCATGTAGGGGATGATCAGCCCGAGCCAGGTGTCGAAGATCCCGAGGGCGCGCTCGATGTCGAACAGCGGGGAGACCAGGGAGATCGGCGGGAACATGGCGATCAGCAGCGACATGCCGATCAGGAGCCGCTTGCCGGGGAACCTCAGCCGGGCGACGGCGTAGGCGGCCATGGTGCCGAGGGCCACGGCGATCACGGTGGCGATGAGGGCGATGCCGATCGAGTTGATCAGTGCCCGGGTGAACTCGGAGGTCGCGAAGATGCCGCGGTAGTTCTCGAAGGTCCAGTCCCGGGGGATGTAGGTGCCGTCGGTGAGGGTGCCCGGGTCCTTGAACGACAGTGCGACGATCCACCACACCGGGAAGAGGGCGTACAGCACCACGACGACGTTGACGACGCCCCACCGGGTGGCGTGCGTCGCGCCCGCGGCGGCCATCAGCGCTTCACCTCCGCGCCGGGTGCGGCGGCGCCGAACAGCTTGACGAAGGTGAAGGCGATGATCCCGACGCAGAGGAAGATCAGGACCGAGATCGCCGACCCGATGCCCAGGTTCAGCGCGGTGAACAGGTTGTCGTAGCCGAGGATCGACAGGGAGCCGGTGCCGTGGGCGCCCGAGGTCAGGACGTAGATGTTGTCGAAGATCCGGAAGGCGTCCAGGGTGCGGAAGAGCAGGGCGACCAGGATGGCCGGTTTCATCAGCGGCAGCATGACCTTGGTGAACCGCTGCCAGGGGGTGGCGCCGTCGACCATGGCCGCCTTGAGGGTCTCCTCGGGGACGAGGGCGAGTCCGGCCAGCAGGAGCAGTGCCATGAAGGGCGTGGTCTTCCACACCTCGGCCAGGATGATCAGCCACAGCGCGGGCCACTGTTCGGTGAGCGGGGCGTCGCCGCTGGGCAGCAGGCCGGCGAGGTAGCCGAGTTCGGGGGTCCAGGCGTACTGCCAGGAGAAGGCGGCGACGACGGTGACGATGCCGTACGGGATGAGGACCGCGGTGCGGACCGTGCCGCGGGCGAGGAGCGTGCGGTGCATCACCAGGGCGAGGCCCATGCCGAGGACGAGTTCGATGGCCACGGACACGGCGGTGAGGAAGACCGTGACCCAGAAGGCGTCCCACCAGAACGGCGAGGACAGCACCGCCCCGTAGTTGCTCAGGCCCACGAACTCGGCCCGCGCCGGGAAGCGCAGGTCGTAGCGCTGGAGGGACAGGTAGACCGCGTAGCCGATGGGGTAGGCGGTCACGGCGGCCATGACGAGGACGGCCGGCGCGCACAGCAGCCAGCCCAGCCGGCGCTCCTGCCGGGCTCCGGCCGAGAGCGGCCTCCCGCCCTTCGCCCCGTCCTTCGCCGGCTCCGCCATGGTGCTCACGGGATCACACCCTCGGATCGCAGGGCCTGGTCGATCTGTTCCCCGATGGTGTCGACCGCGGCCTCGGGGCTGATGCCGGACGGCGGGGACAGGGCGTGGGAGACGGCGATCGACACGTTCTGGTAGGCGGGGGTGACCGGCCGTACGCTCGCCGACTCCAGCGAGGACAGCACCTCCCGGGAGAAGGGGTACTCCTTCATGAAATCCGGCTCGTCGTACAGGGCGCGCAGGGTGGGCGGCAGTCCGCCCTCGAGTGCGGCGGTGAGCTGGTTCTCCCGGTCGCGCAGACACAGGGCGGCCTCGAAGGCCAGGTCGGGGTGGCGGGAGTAGGAGCTGACGGCGAGGTCGATGCCGCCGATGGTGGGGCGGGCGGGGCGGGCGGCGTCGACACGGGGGTAGGGCGCCCAGCGGAAGTCCTCGAAGAGCCGCGGGTTGTTGGACCTCATCGACGGATAGACGAACGGGTAGTTGATCTCGAAGGCCGCCACGCCCGACTCCATCGCCAGCCGGTTCTGGTCCTCCATCTGGTTGGACAGGGAGGGGTCGGCGGCCGGGGAGTTCGCGAGGCCGCGCATGAGCGAGGCGGCCCGCACGGCGGGCGGGCCGAGCGAGGGACCGGTGGCGCCCGGATCGAGGATGGCGCCGCCCGCGCTGTTGACCAGGGAGTTGAACCACACGGTCAGGCCCTCGTACTGGGCGCCCTGGACCTCCACGTAGTGCGGTTCGCCCCGCCGGGCGAGGTCGCGGGACATGGCGATCATCTCGGACCAGGTCTTCGGCGGGGTGGGCACCAGGTCCTTGCGGTACCACAGGAGCTGGATGTTGGTGTTGTACGGGACGGCGTACAGCCCGCCCTTCCAGGTGGCCGTCCGGAGGGGGACGCGGAGGGTGCCCTCGGTGGCCCGGCGCTTCGCCTCACCGGTCCACTCCCGGATCCAGCGGGCCTCGGCGAATTCGGCGGCCCAGGTGACGTCCAGGCCGAGGATGTCCAGGGAGTCGTCCCGGGCGGCGAGCCTGCGCACCAGCTGCTGGCGCTGGCCGTCGGCGGCCCGGGGCAGTTTGTTGTAGCTGATCCGGTAGCGGCCGCCGGACTCCCTGCCGCACCGGTCGGCGGCCTTCTGCAGGGCGCCGGAGTCGTCGGGGAAGTTGTACCAGTTGAGGGTGGGCCGGGAAGCGGCCTCGTCGCCGCCGCAAGCGGCGAGCGTCGACGCCAGCAGGAGCAGCACGACCAGCGCCCGCGTCCGTCGCGGCCCTCCGGTACGTCCGCGCCTCGCGTGCACGCGCTCCACACCTCGCTTCCGGGATCACGGCGCGGGTGTCCGATCCCGCGACGGCGCCTACCCGGCGAACGTTAAATCGGACATGGCGTGACATCAAGGACATGTGGTGACACATCTCCCGTGTCGTCCGGTGCGCGGGTGCCGATGCGTCCGGCGGAGCCGACCGGCCCCACCGGGCCGGTCCCCTGGCGCGCGGTGACGGCACGGGGCATGACGAAGAGGCCGCCCGGGGTGTCCCCGGAACGGCCTCCGACCTGCTGCTCGACAAGTCGGGACGACAGGATTTGAACCTGCGACCCCTTGACCCCCAGTCAAGTGCGCTACCAAGCTGCGCCACGTCCCGTTGCCCGTCTGACCTGGGGATTCCCCGGGCCCAACGCGCAGGGAAACCATACCGCACTCCGGGCGGTGGTCGCGCGTTCGTTTCCCGGCGCGGACCCTCCCGCCGCACACGCTCCCGGGCGCCCCTTCCGGCCCCGGCCGCCGCTCACGGTCCGGGCCTCCTCCACGGGGCGCCGGCGGCCCTCAGCGCACGGGCGGCAGGCCCAGCCCGGGGTGCGCCTCGAGGAGCCGGGTCGGGGCGGCCTGGCGCCAGGAGTCGGCGAGGATGTCGCGCAGTTCGCCCTCGTCCTCCAGGGCGGCGAGGCGGACCCTGACCCAGGCGAACTGCGCCTCGTGATCGGCGATCCAGAACTTCTCCGGTTCGGCGAGGGCCAGTTCGTCGCGCTCCTCCTTGGGGCAGCGCACGGCGATGGAGGTCTCGTCCTCGGGCAGGGTGGCGAACATCTTCCCCGCGACGCGGAACGTGGGCATGCTCCAGGCGACCTTCTCCGTGGTGTCCGGCAGGGACAGGGCGATCCGTCGTACGTCTTCGGCATCCGGCATGGCAGGCACCGTAGCGGCCGGCACTGACACTCACCCGGTCGCGGCCGGGGCGGCGCCCGCTCCGGGGCGTTTGTAGTAGATCGTCGTCGGCCGCAGCACCCCGGCCGGGTCCGCCGCGTAGTCGGGGACGGCGCCCACGGCGGTCCAGCCGGAGGAGCGGTAGAGGCGCTCGGCGGGGCTGCCGGTCTCGGTGTCCAGGTGCAGCAGGGTGATGCCCCGCGCGGCGGCGGCCTCCTCCGCGACGGTCAGCAGCCGCCGCCCGAGGCCCCGGCCACGGGCCGCCCGGTGCACCATCAGCTTCACCACTTCCGCGCGGTGGGTGCTGTTGGGTTTGTCGGGGAGGGCGAGGCCCACGGTGCCCAGCGCCCGTCCGGGCTCCTCGTGCGCCACCCACACCGCGAGCCGGCCGGCGGCGACGGCCGCGGACCGCTCCGTCCACCAGGCGACCGCCTCCGCGCGGTCGAGCGGGGCGAGGAAGCCGACGGAGGCGCCGCCGTCCACGGCGTCGATCAACAGCGCGGCCAGTTCCGGTACGAGATCGGCCAGTCGGGCGGCGCTCAGCTCGCTGACGTTCACGGCCGCACCACCGCCAGCACGTAGCGGACGTCTCCGGGGCCGGGACAGCGGAACCGGGTCGGCCCCCACACGCGCAGCCGGAGGCAGTCGCCGCCACCGAGACGGTGCTCGACGTCCCGGACCGTCACGGCGAGCGCTCCTTCCAGGACCCAGACGTGCTGTTCCAGGCCGGGGACGGGAGGCCGGTCGTAGGAGATGTCCGCGCCCGCGGTGAGCCGCCCCTCGACGAGTTCGCCGCGCAGCCCCCCGTGCGGCGGGGACACGGACCGTCGGACGAAACCGGAGGCCCTGTCCTGCCACACGGGCTGGTCGGCGGCCCTCACCACCGGTGCGGGTTCCGCCTCGACCTCGCTGAGCAGCTGGGACATGGTCCGTCCGTAGACGGCGCACAGCCGGTTGAGCAGGGAGGCGGTGGGGCTGGTCTGCGCCCGCTCGGCCCGGGACAGGGTGGACCGGCTGACCCCGCTGCGCTCCGCCAGCTCCCCGAGGGACCAGCCGTGCTCGCCCCTGAGCTCGGCCAGCCGCGCGCCGAGCCGGACGTCCACGGGGTCCGGGGCAGCCCCGGTCTTCTCGTTTCCCATATCCGGGACAGTATCCCGAATTCGAGACCATCATGTGTCGTGCCCATGACGACATTGTTGACGGATGCTCAACTCCCTTGTTCCGCAAGGGAGTCATGGATGAGTCTTGCTTGCGGCCGGGAGCGGAACACAGCGCTCCAGCCAATGGTGTGCGCTCGCGCACGCCCGCCCCCACAGACGCGCGCCCCACCCGGACGCGCCGCCCGGAGGAGGACTCCCCCGCCATGGCACGACTGCACAGCAAGAGAGCGCGGCTCGCGGCGATCGCCGGTGCCGCGACGGCCGCCCTGGCCGCCGGACTCACCTCGGCCCCCGCCCAGGCCGCCCCCGCCGAGGGCACGGTGCTCGCCGCCGGCTCCCCCACCGCGGTCAAGGACAGCTACATCGTGACGCTGAAGAAGGCCGCCGGGTTCAAGGCGTCCTCGGACGCGGGCAGGAACCTGGTCGAGCGGTACGGCGGCAGTGTGCGCAAGACGTTCGGCAGCGCGCTGAACGGCTACACCGCCGCCCTCTCCGCCGGCGAGGCCGGCCGTCTGGCCGCCGACCCCGCGGTGGCCTCCGTGGAGCAGAACCAGCGGGTGAGCGTCGCCGCCACGCAGTCCGGCGCGCCGTGGGGCCTGGACCGCATCGACCAGACCTCGCTCCCGCTCTCCGGTACCTACACCTACCCGGACAGCGCGGGCAGTGGTGTCACGGCCTATGTCATCGACACCGGCGTGCGCATCACCCATCAGCAGATCAGCGGTCGCGCCACCTACGGGTACGACGCCGTGGACGGCGACACCACCGCATCCGACGGCAACGGCCACGGCACCCATGTGGCCACCACCATCGCCGGGTCCACTTACGGAGTGGCCAAGAAGGCGAAGATCGTCGCCGTACGGGTGCTCGACGACAACGGGTCCGGGACCACCGCCGGGGTCATCGCCGGCATCGACTGGGTGACCAGGAACCACTCCGGTCCCTCGGTCGCCAACCTGTCGCTCGGCGGCGGCGCGTCCACCGCCCTGGACACGGCGGTGCGCAACTCCATCGCGAGCGGCGTCACGTACGCGGTCGCCGCGGGCAACAGCGGTGCCAACGCCTCCTCCTACTCCCCGGCCCGGGTCACCGAGGCCCTCACCGTGGGCGCCACGACCAGCACGGACGCCAGGGCGGGCTACTCCAACCACGGCTCGGTGCTGGACCTCTTCGCCCCGGGCTCCTCCATCACGGCCGGCTGGCACACCGGTGACAGCGCGACCAGCACCATCTCCGGCACCTCGATGGCGACCCCGCACGTCGCCGGAGCGGCAGCGGTCTACCTGGCCGGCCACACCTCCGCCACCCCGGCCCAGGTCGCCTCGGCCCTGGTGAGCGGCGCGACCACCGGCAAGGTGACCGGCCCCGGCTCGGGTTCGCCGAACCGGCTGCTGAAGCTCGTTCCCTGACGGTCCCCGGCCCGGCGGTGACCTCGTGATCCGCCGGCCCCGGGCCGCGGTGCCCCGCGGGCGGCCCGTCCGCCCGCGGGGCACACCCGCGCCGGACGGGCGTCCCCGGCCTCGAGCGCGTACGGCGGGGACGGGTTCACCGCGATCGCCGCCCGGGCGCCGCGGGCGACGACCGCCGGCCACGGAAGGGATTCACCCGGCCGGCCGAGGCGCGGAGCGGCGGGCCATGAGGTGCTCGACCAGGGTGAGCAGGACGTTCCTGCCGTCGGTGCGTTCGCGCGCGTCGCACATCACCAGGGGGACCTGCGGGTCCAGGTCCAGGGCGGTGCGGACTTCCTCGGGCGTGCGGTCGCGGACGTTGTGGAAGCAGTTGACCGCGACGACGAACGGGACACCGCGGCTCTCGAAGAAGTCGATGGAGGCGAAGCTGACCTCCAGACGGCGGGTGTCGACCAGGACCACCGCCCCCAGCGCTCCGAGCACCAGGTCGTTCCACATGAACCAGAAGCGTTCCTGGCCGGGCGTCCCGAACAGGTAGACCACCAGTTCGTCACTGACGGTGATGCGCCCGAAGTCCAGGGCGACGGTGGTGGTGGTCTTGGCGTCGATGCCGACCAGGTCGTCCACGCCGACACTGGCCCGGGTCAGGTATTCCTCGGTGTGCAGGGGGGCGACCTCGCTGACCGCGCCGACCAGGGTGGTCTTGCCCACGCCGAAGCCACCGGCGACCAGGATCTTCACGGCCTGGGCCGTCTGTGCCGGATCAGAGCCCGCGGAGCCCATCTCTCACCGCCTCGAGGATCGTCATGTCGGGGTGGGTGCCGTTGTGCGCGAAGGCCAGGGGCGGCCGGGCCCGTACCCGGCCGGCGTCGATCAGGTCGCCGATGAGGATCTTGGTCACCGACACCGGCAGGTCCAGTTCGGCGGCGATCTCGGCCACCGCGACGGGCCTGCGCGCGCACAGGCGCAGGACGGTGCGGTGTTCCGGCTGCAGCGCGGGCCGGCCGGCCGCGGTGTCCGTACCGGACTCGGTCCGTACCGTGATCAGAGTGATCAGGGTCAGGTCGTCACGGCCGGCGGTGGTGCGTCCGCCGGTGATGGTGTAGGGGCGGACCAGCGGTTCGTCCGCGTCGTCCTCCAGGTCCTCCGTCCAGTGCCTCATGCGCCGGCCCCGGGGCCGGCGGGCGGGGACGGGTCGGACCGCGGGGTGCGTTCGCCGGTGCCCAGCTTCTGGCCCACCTGCTGGACCAGGGTGTGCATGGCGACCGCCATCACCTCGGCGTCGACCTCCTGGGAGGCGACCACGGCCAGGTGGGTGCCCCGGCCGGCCGCGGTGACGAACAGCCACAGGTCCGCCATCTCGACGATGACCTGGTGGACCGGGCCGCCCTGGAAGAGCTGTCCGACACCGCGGGCCAGGCTCTGCTGACCGGTGGCGATCGCGGCCAGGCGCTCGGCGTCGGAGCGCTCGACGGTCTGCGAGCGGCTGATCACCAGGCCGTCGTCGGACAGCACGATGGCGTGCCGGGTGCCGGCGACCTGGTCGACCAGTCCGTCGAGGAGCCAGTCCAGGTCTGCGTCGGTGGCGGTGGTTCGCTGAGTCATCCTCGGTCTTCCCTCGTGGGCGGTTCGGACTGGTCGGTGCCGGGCGCGGACGGCCGCGCGCCGGCGGCGCGGTTCTTGCGGGACTGCCGCTGGAAGGCGGCGATGGTGGCGCCGGAGCGGGCCGGGGCACGGGACGGGGCCTGGGGGTCCTGCGGAGCGGGCGCGCGCAGTTCGGCCACCAGGCTGGCCTGACGCGTCCGGCGGGGCAGGGGGGCGGGTCCGGTCCGCGGGGCCGGGGGGTCCGCGGGAGTCGGGGGGTCCGCGGGAGCCGGCGCGGTGACGTCGGCCATCGCCCGTCCCCGCGACCGCACCGGCAGGGCGTCCGCGTCGTCCGCGGGGCGGAAGACCTCCGCGGGACGGGGACCGCCGTGCCGGCGCGCCGGAGGAAGGGGGGTGCCGGCCTCCTCCGGCGACGGGCCGCCGACGGCGTCCGGCACCGAACGGGGCCGCTCGGCCACGAGGTCCTGCGGGACGAGGACGATGACGCGGGTGCCGCCGAACGCCGAGGGCCGCAGTTCCACCTGCAGGCCCAGGCCCGCCGACAGGCGGGCCACCACGTACAGGCCCAGGCGCACGTCGTCGGCGCGGGTCATCACGTCCATCTGCGGGGGCGCCTGCATCAGGGCGTTGACGGCCTCGTACTGCTCGGCCTCCATGCCCAGTCCGCGGTCCTCCATCTCCACCACGACACCCCGGCTGACCGGCGCCGCCTTGATCTCGACCGGAGCCGGCGGTTTGGAGAACGCGGTCGCGTTCTCCATCAGTTCGGCCAGGATGTGGATCAACGGTCCCACCGCCCGCTCGGAGATCCACGGCCGGCCCTCGACGTCGATCTCGATGCGCCGGTAGTCCTGGACCTCGCCCTGCGCGGCGCGCAGGACGTCCAGCAGCGGCACCGGCTTGCGCCAGCGGCGCCGGGGCTGGCCGCCCGCGAGGATCACCAGGTTCTCCTCGTAGCGGCGCAGCCGGGCGGTGAGGTGGTCCAGGTCGAACAGGTCCTCCAGCAGGTGCGGGTCCTCGTGCCGGCGCTCCAGTTCGTCCAGCTTCTTCAGCTGCAGGCCGATCAGGAGCTGGGTGCGGCGCGCGATGCGCTGCAGCAGCCGCTCGAAGCCGCGGTGCTGTTCCGCCTGGCGCACCGCGGTGTGCACCGCGGTGCGGCCGGCCAGGTTCAGCGCCCGGCTCAGCTCGCCGAACTCGTCCGCGGCCGGGGACAGTTCCGGGACCTCGGCGTCCACGTCCACGTTCTCGCCCCGTTCGAGCCGGGCGACCACCTGCGGCAGCCGCTGCCCCAGGTCCTGCGCCTGGCCGTGCACGGCCAGGACGCGCCGGCGCAGGAGCGTGGTCAGCCGCCAGGTCATCAGCACGACCAGGACGACGGCGAACAGGCCGAGGGCGGCGACGGAGTACAGGTACAGCTTCAGCTGCCGCACGGCGGCGGCGCCGGCGGCGTCGGAGACCTCGTTGTGCACGACGATGAGTTCCACGAGACGGGCGATCGAGGCGTCCGCCGAGGTCCGCCACTGCTCGGCGCGGGCCGGGGACAGCGTGACGCCCCCGCCGGCGGAGGCCTGCAGCCACTCCTCCAGCTCGACCCGCGTCCGCCATTCCTCGCTCTTGGTCATCGCCGTGTAGAGCCGGCTCTCCTCGGCGTCGAGGTTCGGTGCCACACGCGACGCGAGCAGGTACTCGTGGGTGCCGACGGCGTCGGTGACCAGGTCGTGGTCCTTGTCGGACAACCGGCCCGTGGGCCAGCTCCGGGCCAGCACCGCGTCCTCCCGGTTGATCATGTCCACGGCCCCGTTCAGGTCGAACAGGACCTGTGACAGACCGGTCACCTCGCCGTTGGCGCCGCGGGAGATCGCCGCGAAGACCTCGGTGCCGGCCGCGACGGCCTCGGTGTAGTAGGTGAACGCCCGCTCCTCGTCGGCGGTCCCGGCGTCCACCGCCCGGCGCTCCTGCGCGAGCCTGTCGGTCACCCGCACGGTCCGGGAGATCGCGGCGGCCAGGCCCTGCTGACCGTCGCTGGTGTCCGCGGAGGTCAGCGGCGCGAAGGCGCGCAGGGCGCGGTCGGTGACCGCACGCTGCCGGATCAGGGCGGTCCGGGACGTCCCGGGCGCGGCCAGCACCTCCTGGGTCAGCCGCCGCTCCCGCTGCAGGGCGTTGAACAGGGCCGCGTTGCGCGGGCCCACGGTCGTCTTCAGATCGTGCTGGGCGGCCTGCACCCGGTACTCGTTGCCCAACTCGTATGTGGCCAGGCCCCACAGTCCGACCAGCGCCACGCTCGGCACGAGCAGCAGCACCAGCAGCACCGTGCGCAGCGGCAGGCGCCGTTCACCGGCCGTCCCCGCCTGCTCGTCCGTCGCGTCCCTCCGTCGGCGGCCGGCCCGCGCGCCGTTCCTTCCGCGCCGTCCGTCCCTGTTCGATCCGCTCACCCGCCGGACACCCTCCTCGTCGCTGGTCGGCCGCACCTGCGACGAGAACGCGCCAGACAGTAGCGGTCAATGGCTTGATATTAGCCATACGGCGCGCGGAGGCCGAAAGCGCATTCGACGACGTGAGCGGGTGCGGCTCACGGAAACGGACCCGTGTCGTCCCATAACGGAGGATTTGATTCCGATTTCTGCGTCGCCACGGCCGCGACCGAGCCGAAGCTCTGGACTTGCTCAAAAGGTGCTTCGGGTCACCGGCGGGCGGGGCAACCTGCGAACAGTCGGTGCGCGGGCCCGGCGGAAGGGGGACGTCATGGGGATCGCGTTCATATGGGTGGGCGGGTGCGTGCTGGCGCTCGTCGCGGGGACCACCTGGCTGGTGCGCCGGACGTGGCGCCGCGCCTGGGACGATCTGGGCCTGCGGGCGACCGTGCACGGCCCGGGTGCCGGGCCCGGCCGCGGGACGTGGCCGACCGTGACCGGTGCCGCGCACGGCGGGGCTTCGGCGCACGACGCCGGCAGCACGCTCCACCAGCCGTCCTGGTGGGAGGCGGAGGCGAGCGGCGGCTCCTCGTCCTGCGGGAGCGGCTACTCGTCCTGCGGGAGCTCGTCGTCCTGCGGGAGCAGCTCGTCGTCCTGCGGCAGTTCCTGCTGACCCGGGGGGCACGCCACTCGCCGTGCCGCGGGACCGTCGGACGCTCCACGGACACATGCCCGTGTCCCCTCCGCGGGCGGCGGACGTCGTCCGTCCGCCGCCCGCGGAGGCGGACCGGGTGTCAGCCTCCCGAGCAGACCGCTCCGTTGAGGCGGAGGGCCGTCGGCTGCGGGTTGGGCCCGTCGTTGGCGCCGACGAAGCCGAACGAGGCCGTGGACCCGCCGTCCGGGGCCAGCGGCCCGGCGCCCTCGGGGGCGGTCACCCGTACGTGCCGGCCGGTCTGGTGGAACGTGGCGTTCCAGCCGGAGGACACCGACTGGCGGTCGGTCGGCCAGTCCCAGTCCACGGTCCAGCCGGTGATCGGGGTGTCCGACAGGTTCCGGACGGTGACCGTGGCCACGAAGCCGTTGCCCCAGCTCGTGTCGCGGTGGTAGGTCACCGTGCAGGGGGCGTCCGGCGGGGTGCCGGTGGTGAAGGTCAGCGGAGCGGACGGGGCGGAGAGCCGGCCCGAGGCGTCGGCCGCCAGCACGTTGACCGTGTGGGTGCTGCCCGGGGGCAGGTTCCGCAGGGTCACGGACGTGCCGGTCGCCTCGCCCACCACGTGGGTGTGCGCGCCGTCGCGTTCCTGGACCAGGTAGCGGGTGGCGCCCGCGGCGCCCTCCCAGGACAGGCTCGCAGTGGTGTCGGTCACCGCCCCCAGCCGCGGCGTCCCCGGGGTCCCGGCGCCGGAGGCACCCGGCCCGGTGCCGGCCTGCGGGGTGAGCGTGACGGCGAGCATCCCGTACGGCGGCACGGTGACCCGGGAGGCGGACGCCGTGCCGTCGGTGACGGCGGTGACGTCGCCGTCGCCGCGCGCGTAACGGCTGACCTCGGGTGCGGCGGTGGACGGGGTGAAGCCCTCGTAGTCGAGGTCCACGGTCCGTGCGGCGTCCGGGTCCTTGTTGATGAGCAGGACGCTCAGCCGTCCGTCGCGGCGGTGCACGGCGTGGGCGGAGACGTCCTGCGCGGAGGACGCGGCGGCGACCAGGGTGTCGCCCGCGGTGCCCAGTTCGCCGGTCATCTTCATGCCGTAGTACGGGTGGAACGGCGTGTTGGGCGCCGGCTCGCAGACGTCACCGGTGCAGGCTCCGCTGGAGAGCATCCCCATGTCGCCGTAGTCGGTCTCGCCGTCGACGGTGGTGATCCGGCCGGCGCCGTTGTGGGTGTTCCACCAGTCGACGGTGAAGACGCCGTTCTCCAGGGCCGTCAGGAACGCGTCCGCGGCGAACAGGCCGTTGGGGCGGGCGGTGAGCATGGCGCCGCCGGTGTTGGTGTTGATCTCGGTGAGGGCGATGCCGATGCGCGGTGAGTCGACGCCCGCGTACCGGTCGAGCTGGTTGCGCACCTCCCGCAGTTCGCCGGGCAGCCTGGTCAGCCTCGTCATGGCGTCCTCGGCGGTGGTGTCGGCGCCGCCCGCGTACCAGTGGACGCTCACGAAGTCGATGACGTCGGTGACCTCGGAGAGCACGGTGTGGTTCCAGTCGCCGGGATCGCCCTCGCCGACGACGCCGTCCGGCCAGTGGCCCGGGGTGGTGAGCACCGCGCCGATCCTGACGGTGGGGTCGACGGCCTTCATGGCCTCGGCGTAGGCGCGGACCTGACGGGCGTACTCCCGGGGGCTCTTGTCCTCGTGCTCGTCGTGCTCCCAGCCGTTGCCGTAGTGGCCGTTGCCGTAGATCTCGTTGCCGATCTCCCAGTACTTCGCCCCGTAGTGCTTGGTGACGTTGGCGTACCGGACCCAGCCGGCCGCCTCCTCGGGCGTGCCGGAGCCGTAGTTGGCGATCAGGATCGGCTGGGCCCCGGCGGCGCGGACGGTGCCCATGAAGGCGTCGAAGCCGGTGCCGGGGGCGACGTACCCTCCGGGCGCCGTGTGCGTCTCCCAGTGGTAGATGTCCGCGTACGAGCCGCCGGGGTAGCGCATCGCCCCGACGTCGGCCGCCTTCATCAGGTCGGCGACCTCGGGATCGTTCATGTGCGCGTCCCAGACGGCCGCGTTGACCCCGCGCGCGGTGTCGGACATCCGGCCCAGCGACGCCTGCGTGTTGACCCGGACGTCGACGTCCGCGGCGGGGTTCTCGGGCTCGGCGGCCGACGCGGCGCCGACGGCGTTCAGCGGGGACAGCAGGGCGAGCGCGGCGGTCAGGGCGGCGGCGGTGCGTACGAGGCGGCGGGTGCCGTTCGGCCGGCCGGGTCTCTGCGGTAAGGGCATGGGGGTCCTCCCTCGGGGTCCGGCACGGGCGGGGCGGCTGGCGCCGGACCGCGCGCGGACGGGCGGAGTGCCGGCGCGGGGGCGGGGCGTTCCGCGCCGGCGGCACAGGGCGGTGCGTGGATGCGGTGCGGTCGTGCACGGGCGGCGCGCGGCGGATCCCGCCGGTGGGAGCGCTCCCATGATGAGAGTGGTGTGACGTCCTGTCAACAGACGGGAACTCCGGGGACATCGGCCGCCCGTGTCGCCGTCCCCGAGGCCGGACGGCGTCGGGCCGAGGGGCGGGCGTGGGCGGTCCCCGGGGCGCGGTGGGGCGTCACCGGGCCCCTGCGGCCGCTCCGCAGGACTTCTCCAGGAGGGTGAACGGCTTGGGCGGACCGCCCGGCTGCGGTTTGCCCGCCCGGTGGCCGACGACCCGGCAGCCGGCGTCCAGCTGGTAGGCGTTCAGGCGCGCGTTGCCGGCCAGGCAGTCCAGCCGCGCGAGCGCCCGTCCCGCCGCGGCGATGCGCCGCTCCGCGGCACGCAGCAGGAGCCGTCCCGTCCCCGGCCGGGCGTTGCCCCGGTCCACCATCAGCCGGTGCGCGGAGCCGGCCGCCGGCGGCTGCGGCCCCCAGGCGTCCTCGTCCTCCACCACAGCTCCCACGCCCCGGCCACGCGGCCGTCGGTCTCGGCGAGCCAGACCTCACCACTCGCCATGACCCTGCGGAAGTGGTCCTCGTCGAGCCGACCGGGCCGCCACTGGCCGGTGACGCCCCGGGCGAGCATCCGGCGGGCGGCGTCGTCGCGCAGACGGACGAGGGCGGCGAGGTCGCTCTCGCCGGCGAGGCGGAGGCGCGGATCGTTCACCCCGCGATCCTCGCACGGGCCGCGACGGCGCCGGGGCCGACGCCGGGGCCGGTCGGGCGGGCGGGCGGGCGGGCGGTTGCCCGCCGCCGTTCGGACCGATGATCCAAAACGTCCGGTGTGACCTTGGATATACCTTTTAGCACCCGGTTGCGCGTAGCTTGGCCGACTGCTCCCGCACCCGGTGCCGCGCCACCGGGTGCGCGTCCCGTCGATCATTCAGGAGACCCATGCGCCCCCGGATAGCCTCTTTCCCGCCCCTCGCCCTGGTGGGCGGCACGCTGGCCGTCGGCATCGGTGGTCTGTACCTCACCGGGCTGCTGCTCACCGGCGGTGAGATCGAGGCGGGGACGACGGTGCGCGGTGTGGACGTCGGGGGCCTGACCCGCGAGGAAGCCGCCCGGAAACTGGAGCGGCACCTGGCGGCGGCCGGCCCGCACGAGCTGGCCGTACGGGTCGGCGACCGCAGGGGCGCGGTGGATCCGCGGCAGGCGGGGCTCACCTTCGACGTCCGGGAGACCCTGGACCGGGCGACGTCCACCGGGGCCGATCCGGTCGGCGTGATCGGCGGGCTGTTCCGTTCGGGCGGTGACATCGAGCCGGTCGTGCGGGTCGACGAGGACAAGGCCCGTACCGCCCTCGGGAAGCTGGCGAAGACGCTCGACCAGGAGGTCCGCGACGGCGCGGTCTCCTTCGCCGGCGGCCGTGTCGAGCAGGTCGCCCCGCGCACCGGGTACGCGCTGGACGTGGACGCTGCGGTCGGCTCGCTGCGCGCCCCCTTCCTGCGCGGAGCGGCGGACTCGGTCACGGTGCTGCCCGCACGCGAGACCGAGCCGGAGGTCACGGCGGAAGAGGTCCGGCGGGCGGTGCGCGGGTTCGCGCGGCCGGCGATGTCGGCACCGGTCACGCTCACCGCGGGCGGCAGGCGGTTCACGCTCCCCCCGGCCGTGCTGGGCGAGCACCTCACGATGCGGCCGGACGACGCCGGCCGGCTCACACCGCAGCTCGACAGCAAGGGCCTGCGCGCCGCGCCGGTGGTGGCCGACGCCCTGAACGGCCTCCCCGCCACACCCCGCAACGCCCGGCTGGGGCTCGAGGGCGAGAGGGTCGTGGTCACCGCCGACGCCAGGGCCGGCCTGGAGGTCACCGACAAGGCCCTGGGCAAAGCCGTCCTGCCCCTGCTCACCGAGTCGGGCGCCGCCCGCACCGGCGAGGTGGACACGCGACGGATCCAGCCGGAGGTCACCCGCGAGAACGCGGCACGTCTGGGACTGACGGAGAAGATGTCCTCCTTCACCGTCCACTTCGAACCGGCCGCCTACCGCACGACGAACGTCGGCCGGGCCGTGGAACTCATCGACGGCTCCGTCGTCATGCCGGGCGAGACCTGGAGCTTCAACCGGACCGTCGGCGAGCGCACCGAGGCCAACGGCTTCGTCGACGGCATCATGATCTACGACGACCAGTACCGGAAGGCGCCGGGCGGGGGCGTCTCCGCCGTGGCCACGACCGTCTTCAACGCGATGTTCTTCGCCGGGGTCAAGCCGGTCGAGCACGGCGCCCACTCCTTCTACATCGAGCGCTATCCCGAAGGCCGGGAGGCCACGGTCGCCTGGGGCAGCCTGGATCTGAGGTTCACCAACGACTCCGGCAAGGCCGTGTACATCCAGGCCGAGTCCACCGACACCTCGCTGACCGTCAGCTTCCTCGGCACGAAGAAGTACGACGAGGTCACGTCGGTCACGGGGCCGCGCACCCAAGTGCGGCAGCCGGCGAAGAGGGTGAGCACCGACGAGCAGTGCGTGCCGCAGGCCCCGCTCGAGGGCTTCGACGTCACCGTCGAGCGGGTCTTCCGCGACGACGGCCGGGAGGTACGACGGGAGCCGTTCCGCACGCACTACACCCCGCGGGACGAGATCACCTGCGAGGAGGCGCCGGGCGGGCGTCAGCCCTGAACGGGCGTCCCGCCCCGTGAGGTCCCTCCGGCCTCGGGCGGGCGCCCTTCGCGGAGCATGCGGAGCACCGCCCGTTCAGCGGGTCCCTGGGTCGCGGGGATGCCGTGCGCGCCCCCGTCGCCGAGGCGGGGCAGCACGGAGGCGATCGTCACGCCCTCCTCGTACAGCTCGATCACCCGTGGGTTGATGTAGGAGGCGCGGCAGACCGCGGGCGTGTTGCCGAGGTACCCGGCCACCTCGCGCACCGCCCGGGCGACGGCCCGGCGCCGGGCGGTCTCGCTGCGCGCGACGGACCGGGAGACGGCCAGTGCCACGGCGGCCATGACCGTGGCGTGCCAGGTGCGGAAGTCCTTCGCGGTGATCTCGAGGCCGGCCAGCTCCTTGAGGTACAGGTTGACGTCGTCACCGCTCACCTCGTGCCAACGGCGTCCCTCCCAGTAGGCCAGGAGCCGGTCGTCACCGCTCCGCCGCCGCCTCAGCGCCTTGAGGCTGCGGCAGGCGGCGGGATCCGCGACCGTCCGGACGATCTCCCTGCCGTGCTTGCCGGTGTAGGTGAACAGGACCGCACCGGCCCGGCAGCGGGAGTGCCCGGCGAGCAGCGTCGTCAGGCCGTAGCTGTTGTTGAGTTCGGTGTAACGGTCGCTGCCGATGCGGAAGAAACCGAGGTCGAGCAGGCGTACGGCCGTGGCCAGGACGCGCTGCCGGGTCAGTCCCCGGTCCTCGAGGTGTTCCTCGACGGTCTTCCGCACCGCCGGGAGGACCTCGGCGACGTCGAGCACGTGCTCGTGCTTGGCCTGCTCCTGCTCGGCGCGGAACTGCGGGTGGTACAGGTACTGACGGCGTCCGGCGGCGTCGGTGCCCACTGCCTGCAGATGTCCGTTGGCCCGGGTGCAGATCCACACGTCGCGCCAGGCCGGCGGTACGGCCAACGCCCGGATCCGGTCCAGCTCCGCGGGGTCGCGCAGCGGGTCCCCGCAGGCGTCGAGGTACCGGAAGCCGCGCCCGTGCCGCAGACGGCGGTATCCCGGATCCGTGGGACGGCTGTGGTGCAGACGCATGCGACCCTCCTGTTCCTCACCCGGTGGGCCCCGGACCCGCGGGCCCCGGCCGGACCGCCTCACGGGCGTTCCGTCCGGGACACGGGCTTTCCCGCGGGATCACGGGGCCGGTCGTTCGAGCATGTCCTGCCGGTCGTCGTCAGTGCCGCGCCACCACCCGGAGCGTCGTGACCGAGGGGTCGGCCGCGTCCGGGATCAGGACCCCGTGTTCGACCCCGCTGCGCAGGTAGTCCAGCACCTCGTCGGTGATGACCTCACCGGGTGCGACGGCGGGCACCCCCGGCGGGTAGGGGCTGATCGTCTCCGCGGCGATCCGTCCCGCGGCCCGTTCGGCGGGCACGTGCTCCACCGGGGCGAAGAACGCCTCCCGCGGCAGCATCGCCTGCTCCAGTTCCAGGGCCGGGGGTTCGGGCAGGCGCACCGGAGGCCGCCTCTCGATGGAGTCGGCGCCCTCGACGAGCGCGCGCAGGGCGTCCAGCAGGACCTTCTCGGTCTGGTCGTCGTCGGCGTGCGTGATGGACGCGCTGATCCGGCAGGTGTCCGAGCCGCCGACGTCGACATGCCGGTTCGCCCGCAGCCACTCGGCCGCCTGCATGCCGCTGACGCCCAGTTCCCGTACGTCGATCACGATCTTCAGCGGGTCGAACGCGGCGGCGAACCCCTCCTCGACGACCTCCCCTCCCATGGGCCGCAGGCCGGGCAGGTCGCCGACGGCCGACCGGATGCGCTCCGCACGGCGCAGCGCGACGTCCAGGAGTTCGCGCCCGTGCTGGACCATCTGGCGGCGCCAGCCGTCGAGGGTCGCGTAGACCAGGGACGAGGCGCTGGTGGTGCCGAGCAGGTCCTCCCGCTGTTTGAGGGCCTCCGGCGACACCCGGTCGTACTGGAGGTGGAAGACGGAGCTCTGCTCGACGGCCCCGCCCATCTTGTGGACGCTGGTGACCACCAGGTCGGCCTCGGCGTCCATGCCCCAGGCCGGCAGCCCGGGATGGAACGGGAGGTGGGCCCCCCACGCCTCGTCGACGATCAGCGGGACGTCGAACTCGTGGCAGACCCGGGCCACGCCCGCCACGTCCGCGCAGGTGCCCCAGTCGGTGGGGGTGATCAGCAGCATGCCCTTGGCGTCCGGGTGCTCCCGGAGGCGGCGCCGGACGTCCTCGGGCTCCGGCGGGTGCGCGAGGTGCCGTTCGGCGTCGAACTTCGGGTGCACCCAGATCGGCTCCACACCGTTGACGACGACGGCCGCGATCACCGACTTGTGCGCGTTGCGGGACAGCAGCAGCTTCTCGCCGGGACCGGCCACGGCCAGCATGGCGGTCTTGACCGACAGGGAACTGCCGCAGGTGGAGAAGAACGCCTGCTCGGCCCCCACCGCGTCGGCCATCAGCTCTTGGGCCTGGTCGAGCACCCCCTGGGACTGGCGGCGGTCGTCCAGGCCGTTGAGGGACAGGACGTCCGACCGGAACACGTCGAGCCCGACGACCTCCGCCACCCGCGGGTCCACGCCTCGGCCCTGCTTGTGCCCCGGCGGGCCGAAGGCCACGTCCCCGCGCCGCCGGAACTCCTCGAGCGCCTCCAGCACGGGTACCCGCGAGTGATCCATCGTTCCTCCCAGCGGTCGTCCCGCCCCCGGCCGCTCCCGGCACGGCGACGTCGCTCCGCGTCGTCCGGGAGCGCACCGAACGTGTTGCACCGGCGCACCGGTTGAAACCCGGAGGTGTCGCGACGCCCGGCCGATGGAACCCGGTGGTGTGCGAAGCGAGGACCGACGACCGCGCCCCGATCCGAGGAGACCAGGTGGCCACCACGCCTTCCGGCGACGACGTGAACGCCGGCGTCCACGACAGGCTGCGCGGGGAGGTCGCGAAGCGGGCGGATCCGTTGTGGGGGATCGCGCTCGAGCTGCACGCCCATCCCGAACAGGCCTTCTCCGAGCACCGGGCCGCGGCGCTGCTGACGGACGCGCTGGAGCGGGAGGGTTTCGAGGTCGGGCGCGGGACGGCCGGGATGCCCACCGCATTCACCGCCCGCTCGGGTCACGGCCGCCCCGCCGTGGCACTGCTGCTGGAGTACGACGCCCTGCCGGGCCTCGGCCACGCCTGCGGGCACAATCTCATCGCGGCCGCCGGTCTGGGGGCGGCGCTCGCGCTGAACGCGGTCCTGGACGGCTCGGCCGGACGCGTCATGGCCGTCGGGACGCCGGCCGAGGAGGGCGGGGGCGGAAAGGTCCTGGAGGTGGAGGCCGGCGTGTTCGACGACGTCGACGCCGCGCTGATGTTCCACCCGGGCGTGTACGACTGGACGCGGGCGCCGCTGACCGCGCAGGTGCAGTACCGGGTGGCCTTCCACGGCCGCGCCGCGCACCCCACCGGCAACCCGACCGAGGGCGTCGACGCCCTCCTGGCGCTGATCGAACTCTTCAACGTCCTGACCGCCCTGGGCAGGCGGCTGCCGGAAGCCTCCCACATCCAGGGGATCGTCACCGACGGGGGCAAGGCCACCAACATCGTCCCGGAGCGCGCGGAGGGGCTGTTCGGCCTGCGCGCGGCGACGAACGAGGCGTTGGAGGACCTGATCGGGCAGCTGCGCGCCGGCGCCGAGGGCGTCGCCCACGCCACGGGCACCGGGGTCGAGGTGGAACGGGCCACGCTCCGCTACGAGCACTTCCGTGACAGCGGCCCGCTGTCCGGGAGGTTCGCCGAGCACCTGTCCGGGGCGGGGATCGAGTTGACGCCGCCCGTGCCGGGCGTCCACCTGGGATCGTCGGACATCGGCAACGTCAGTGCGCGCGTGCCCGCCATCCACCCCTTCGTCGCCGTCCTGGACGACGGGTCCGACCACACCCCCGAGTTCGCCGCGGCAGCCGCCTCCCCGCGGGCCCGCGACGTCCTCGTCGCCGTCACCGGCGCGCTGGCCTGCACGGCCGCGGATCTGCTCCTCGACGCGGACCTGCGCGAGGAGGCGTGGAGACTGCACCGGGAGACGGAACGCTGAGCCGTGCCCGGACGCGACCGCCGCCGGTCCCGAAGGGCGGTCCCGGTGGTCCTGCCCGGCCCTCGGAACCGGTGCGAGACTCCGGAACCGCCTTCGTCGTCGAACTTCCCCCTGGCGTAAGCCGGTTCGAATGTCACCCGATCGTGCGACGGACCCTCGCTCAGGGAAACGGCTTCGGTGGTACACCGGCTTGTCGAGAGCTCTTTCCGCCTTCCCGGCGGCGATTTCTGCCTGTGGGCAGGTCGGTGGCCAGGTCGTCCGAGGCCGGAGTCCGTCGCCGCGCCCCCGTGCCCCGGTCAGGAAGGCGGTCCGCCGAGGCCGAAGAAGTCCAGGTACAGATCGAGCTGGTGGGCCAGCATCGCGGCACCGTAGTGCACCTCGAGGCCGTGCCTCTCCGCTGTTCGCAGCAGTGCGGTGCGCCGGGGCTTCATGACGATGTCGACCACCACCGTGCTGCCGGCGAGGAGCGCGGGATCGAAGGGCAGGGGATCCTCGGGGCGCATCCCCAGCGGGGTCGCGTTCACCGCCAGATCCGCCGCCACGGGGCCCGCGGTGCTGTGCACACGTCCCCGGAAGCGCGGTGACAGCCGCTCGGCAAGCGTGCGCGCCCGGTGCTCGTCCAGGTCGGTGATCGTCAGTTCGGCACCGGCCGACAGCAGGGAGACGGCGATGGCGCTGCCCGCCCCGCCCGCGCCGACGAGCCAGACGCGCCGGCCCGCCGGTTCGTGCCCGGCCGCGCGCAACCCCCGCACGAAGCCCTCGCCGTCGAAGTTGTCGGCTTGCCACCGGCCGTCCGGGGCCCGGCGCATCGCATTCGCGCCGTCGCTGAGCACCGCCGTGGGACTCACCTCGTCGGCCAGGTCCAGGACGGCCTTCTTGTGCGGCACGGTGATGAGCAGTCCGTCGACATTTCCGGTGCTCTGCAGTCCCCGGACCACGGCGGCGAGTCGTGCTGGTGTGGCGTGCGCCGGCACCAGCACCGCATCGACGCCGAGCCGGGCGAACAGCGCGTTCATCATCGAGGGTGCCTGCACCTGCTCGACCGGATCTCCGATCACGGCGAACAATCGGGTACTGCCGGTGATGAGCTGGTGTTCCGATGTCATGCCGAACCCTCCGACATCCTTGGCCAGGCCCCGGTGCGTCCCGAATCCCGGGAACCCTAACCGTGGGCCACCCAGGGATCAACGGGGCCTCGTGCACGGGCGGCATACTGAACGGCGGCAGGGGTCCGACCGGTCGAGGGAGCCAAGGAGGGCGGAACGGGTGAGTCTGTCTGACGTGCCCCGGCACGGCGCGGGGCAGGGGCGGCGGTTCCACGACACCCGGATGCTGGATGTGAGGGTCGCCGAGGTGCGCGACGTCACCCCGGCCATGCGGGAGCTGACTCTCACAGGGCCCACGCTCGCGGTCCTGCGCAGCAAACCGGGCGCTCACCTGCCGCTGGAGGTACCGGACGTGGACGGCGTACCGCGGCTGCGGACGTACTCCGTGTGGAGGCACAGTCCGTCGCGCGCCACGCTGACGCTGCGGATCGCACGGCACCGGCCGGGGGGCCCGGGCAGCCGGTGGGCGTTCTCCGCGGTGACGGAGGACCGGACCCGTCTGGGGGTGCCGCGCAACCGGATCACGCTGGAGCCACGGGCCCGCTACCACGTCTTCATCGGCGAGGAGACCGGCGCCGTACCGCTGCTGACCATGCTGGCGGCGCTGCCCGCGGGAGCGGCGGCCTGCGGGGTCCTCGAGACGACCGGGCCGGACGGCGAGTTCTCCGCACCGCACGGTCCGCGCGGTCTTCCCTGGGTGCACCGGGGCCGCGCCTCCGCCGTGGGGTCGCGGGTGCTTCTGGAGGCCGTACGGCGGCTGCGGCTGCCGCCCGAGCCGGGCATCGCCTACGTCGCGGGTGAGGCGACGACCTGCCGGGCCGTGGTGCGCCATCTGTGCGGTGAGCGGGCCTGGCCGCGTTACGCGGTGAAGACCCAGGTCCACTGGGCGGCGGGGCGGACCGGCATCCTCTGAGACGGGCCGACGGTGCCGGAAGGCGCCCTCGCGCGGGGCGGACGGGACGCGTATAAAGAGCGCATGACGCGTACACGGCACGCTGCTGACGTGCAGCGCATCGACGTACCGCTGGGAGCGCGCTCCTACTCCGTGCACATCGGCCCCGGAGCCCGCGGCCTGCTCGCCCCGCTCGTCCGGGGCCTCGGGGCACGCCGGGCCGCCGTCGTCACTGCCCGGCCCGTGGACGAGGCGCCCGATCCGGGTGTTCCGGCGCTGCGGCTGCCGCTGCCCGACGGCGAGGACAACAAGACACTGGCCACGGTGGAACGGCTGTGCGGCGCGTTCGCCGATTTCGGGCTCACCCGGACCGATGCGGTGGTCTCCTGCGGCGGCGGTACCACCACCGACACCGTGGGTCTCGCGGCCGCCCTGTACCACCGCGGCGTTCCCGTGATCCATCTGCCCACCACCCTGCTCGCCCAGGTCGACGCGAGCGTCGGCGGCAAGACGGCGGTGAACCTCGCACAGGGCAAGAACCTCGTCGGCGCCTACTGGCAGCCCGCCGCGGTCCTCTGCGACACCGACTATCTGCGCACCCTGCCCGAGCGCGAGTGGCGCAACGGCTACGGCGAGATCGCCCGCTGCCACTTCATCGGTGCCGGCGACCTGCGCGGGCTGCCGCTCGCCGAGCAGATCGCCGCGAGCGTACGTCTGAAGGCCTCCGTGGTGGCCGCGGACGAACGGGACGCGGGCCTGCGGCACACGCTCAACTACGGGCACACCCTCGGCCATGCGCTGGAGCGCGCCACCGACTACGCCCTGCGGCACGGTGAGTGCGTGGCGATCGGCACCGTGTTCGCGGGGCGCCTCGCCGGTGCCCTCGGACGGATCGGGCCCGACCGGGTCGCGGAGCACGAGGAGGTCGTACGCGCCTACGGACTGCCCTGCGCCCTGCCCGCGGACGTCGACCCCGCGGCCCTGATCCCGCTGATGCGGCTCGACAAGAAGGCGACGCGCGGCCTGAGCCTCGTGCTCGACGGGCCGGGCGGTGTGGAACTGGTGCAGGACATACCGGAGGCCGAGGTGGCCCGCACGCTCGCCGGCATGCCTCGCACCGGGCGGCCGTAGCGGGGCATGCCCTGATCAGCAGTCGAGACGACCGGAGGACGGAAGACGCATGGAACGACGCATCCTCGGCGACACCGGGATCTCGGTCAGCGAACTGGCCCTGGGCACCATGATGTTCGGTTCCTGGGGCAACCCCGACCGGCAGGAGGCGCGCACGGTCATCGGCATGGCCCTGGACGCGGGGATCAACCTGGTGGACACCGCCGACATCTACGGCGAGGGCGGCACCGAGGAGATCGTCGGCGAGGCGCTCAAGGGCCGCCGCGACGATGTCGTCCTCGCCACCAAGTTCCACGGCCCCATGGGACCGGACCCCAACCACCGCGGGAACTCCCGGCGTTGGATCATGCGGGCCGTCGAGGAGAGCCTGCGCCGGCTCGGCACCGACCACATCGACCTCTACCAGGTGCACGGAGTCGACCCCGACACCGACATCGACGAGACGCTCTCCGCGCTGTCGGACCTGGTGCGGGCGGGGAAGGTCCGGGCGATCGGCACCTCCAACTTCCCCGCCGACCAGCTTGTCGAGGCCCGCTGGACCGCCGAGCGCCGCGGCCACGTCCACTTCCGCTCCGAACAGCCCGCGTACTCCATCCTCAGCCGGAGCGTGGAGATGCACGTCCTGCCGACCGCACAGCGGCACGGCATGGGCGTCCTCGCCTGGGGCCCGCTGAGCGCGGGCTGGCTGTCGGACCGCGACGCCACACCCGGGAAGGGCCGTACGGTTCTGGAACCGCAGCGGTTCGACCCCACCGTACCGGCGAACGCGGCCAAGGCACGGGCGGTGAGCCGGCTGCGCGCGCTGGCGGCGGAGGCCGGGATGCCGCTCACCCGTCTCGCCCTGGGCTTCGTCCAGGCCCACCCGGCCGTGACCTCGGTGATCATCGGACCCCGGACCGTGGACCAGCTCAACGGCCTGCTCGCCGGTGCCGGGACGGTCCTGGACGACGAGATCCTCGACCGGATCGACGAGATCGTGCCGCCCGGCAGCGACCTCAACCCCGCCGACAACCACGCCGTGCGGCGGCTCCTCGCCGACACGGCGCGGCGCCGGCGGCCTGGCCCCCGCGGGACCGCACGAAAGGCGGCCCACCGCTGAACGGGGGGCGCCCCTGCGGAACCGGGTGGTCCGTACGGGGCGCCGGCCGCTCGGGCGCTCAGGCCCGGACCGTCTCCAAAATACGCAGGTCGCCGCCGACCGGGATGCTGCGCCGCACCGTGAGACCCGCTCGCTCGGCCAGTTCCCGGTAGTCCGACTCGGGCCGGTCCTGGCCGCCGACCAGCACCGTCAGCAGCAGCCCGCGGAACAGCGCCTCCTGGTCGGAGGTCTCGTCCACCATGCTCTCCATGATCAGCAACGGTACGCCGGGGCGCATGGACTCCCGGATCCGGGCCAGGATGCGCACGATGGTGTCGTCGTCCCAGTCGTGCAGCGCGCGCTTGATCGTGTAGACGTCCGCGCCTGCCGGTATCTCCTCGAAGAAGTCTCCGGCGACCGTCTCGTACCGTCCGTCGACGCCCGCCTTCGCCAGGAGTTCCTCGGCCAGCGGCACGATCTCCGGACGCTCCAGGACGGTGCCGCGGACCGTCGGGTGCTCGGTGAGGACCGCCGCCAGCAGACTGCCGAGCCCGCCGGCGACGTCGACCACGTGAGCGCCGGCCGGAAAGTCGTAGGCGCGGGCTATGCCGGCGCTCTCCGCCTCCGAGACCGCGCTCATCGCCGCGTTGAACCGCTGCTTGGCGTCGGGGTCGCTCTTGGTCAGCTCCCAGAAGGAGATCCCGTTCGCCTTCTCGAAGGACGACTCGCCGGTGCGCACCGTGTGCAGCAGGTCGCCCCACGCGGCCCAGTGCCAGTTCGCCGCCATGAACCGGGCGTCGGTCGACTCCGGACTGCCCGGCTCGGTGACCAGCACGGCCGACAGCGGCGTCTGGCCGTAGGTCTGCCCGTCCGGCAGCCGCCGGAACACCCCGAACGTGCTCAGCGCCCGCAGCAGCCGGCCCAGGGTCGGTGCGTGCGTGCCGGTGCGCTCGGCCAGGTCGGCCACCGTGCGCTCGCCCTGGGCCAGCAGGTCGGGGATGCCCACTTCGGCGGCGACATGGACGGCCCGCGCCCGCCACGCCCCTTGCAGCAGCTCGACCATCTGCCGGTTGACGCTCTGGTCCACGGTCTTGACGTGCTCGGTCATGGCAATCTCCGCAATCGCTCGTCGGTGTGTTCGGCTGGGCAGAGCGGGGCGCGCGGGGCGGCGGGAGGGCCGGGTCTAGTTCCCGGCCGCCCTCGGCGGGATGTTGTGGTTGAAGCGGAACATGTTGCCCGGGTCCCAGGCCGTCTTCAGCTCGACCAGACGCTCGTACGCCTCGTCCGTGTACGCCTCCCGCACGTCGGCGGGGTCGGTGTGGGCGATGCCCGCCATGAAGTTGAGCATGCGGGTGCCGGTCGCCCACGGCGCGAGCGTCGCCACGACCCGGTCGTGGCCCTCGTACACCGCCTCGTCCTCGCCGATGCCGAGGACCCCGGCCGAGTACACCTGGAAGCGCGCCTCGGGGAAGTGCGCGACCGCGTTGGGCACCCGCGGGGGGCGGGCCAGGGCGCCGCCGAGGTTGCGCACCTCCAGGCTGACCGCGCTCTTCGTGCCGGGTCCGACCAGCCCCAGGATCGCCTCGACCGTGTCCTCGTCCAGCGTGCCGAGCTGGAAGTTGTTGATGTGGTAGGCGCCCGAGACCGGCGGGTCGTTGTGGATGGTGCCGACCTGCGTGTACGGGATGTCGGTGACCGTGTCCAGCAGGATCGGCGCCACCTCGCGCAGCGGCCGGATCAGACGCTCCCCCTCCGCCGGGTCGCCGGCGTAGCTCAGCCGCAGGTGCAGGGCGAAGCGTCCGCGCAGCTCCTCGGGCACGCCGTCCGCGTCCGGCCAGTCCAGCATGAAGAAGGAGGAGGCCATCTCCTCCGGCATCTCGGTGACCCAGGTGCGGTACAGGTGCAGCGCGTCCCGCACCGACTCGGCCGGGTACCACAGGCCGCCGCCGTACAGCCGGGCGACCTCCATCAGCTCGACCTCGATCGCGGTCACCACACCGAAGTTGCCCTTGCCGCCGAGCAGCGCCCAGAACAGGTCCGGGTTCTCGTCCTGGTCCGCGACGCGGAGTTCGCCGTCGGCGGTGACCACCTCGATGCGCCGGACGTGGTCGGCGGCGTAGCCGTAGCGCCGGGAGAGGACGCCGATGCCGCCGCCCAGCACGTAGGAGACGGCACCGACGAACGGCGCCGAGCCGTTCAGCGGGGCGAGCCCGTGCTCGGCGGCGAGCGGGATGACGTCCTGCCACAGCACACCGGCCTCGAGCCGTGCGGTGCGCCGCTCGGGGTTCACCCGGACGCCGTTCATGGCGCGGGTGGACAGGTACACCGAGTGCTCGTCGGCGGGCAGGCAGGCACCGTGCCCGGTGGCCTGGACGGCGACGCCGAGCCCGTGGTCGCGGGCGAAGCGGACCGAGGTGACCACGTCGTCGGCGTTCGCCACGGCCACGACCAGCGCGGGCCGGTGCTCGACCGCCCGGTCGAAGCCGTCGATGTGCTCGGCGTAGCCGGGCTCGCCCGGCAGGAACACGGGGCCCCTGACGTCCTCGGTGAGCTGCCGGAGGCTCTCCTGGGACGGAGTCGTCTTGTTCGCCGGGTTCAACTCGCTCACTGGCATTCCTCTTCCTCGTCGTCCGACGCTGTGCGGGCGCGGGCGGCACCCGTGCGGTACACCGGCCCGGGGCCCGCCATGCAGGCGGCGAGCGTACTGCCGTCGGTCGGGTCGATGATCAGTAATGAGCCAGTGCGCCGGGAATCCCGGTAGGCGTCCTGAGCGAGGGGTTCGGCCGTGTGCAGCACCACGCGCCCGATGCCGCCCGCGTCGAGCCGGTCCGGTGCCGGCTCCTCGTCCAGCAGGCTCGGGCCGAGCCGAGCGGGGATGTCGGCGACCAGGGCTCGTACGGTTCTCGTGGTGTGCTTGACCAGGACCCGGTCGCCCCGGCGCAGCGGGCGTTCGTGCAGATGGCAGACGGTGGCCTCGACGGTGCGGGTGAGCGGCGGCTCCTGCCCGGCGGGCACGATCAGGTCGCCACGCGCCACGTCGACGCTGTCGGCGAGCAGCAGCGTGACCGACTGCGGCGCCGAGGCCCGCTCCACCGGTACCCCCAGGGCGTCGATGCCGCTGACGGTGGTGGCCGACCCCGAGGGCAGGACGGTCACCCGGTCGCCGACGCGGAACGTGCCCGCGGCGATCCGGCCCGCGTAGCCCCGGTAGTCGGGGTGTTGCGCGGTGCGCGGCCGGATGACGTACTGGACCGGGAACCGGGCAGCCGCCCCGGCCGGTTCGCGGGCCGGCGGCACGGTCTCCAGGTGGTGCAGCAACGTGGGGCCGCCGTACCAGGACAGCCGCTCGGAAGGGGTGACGACCTGGTCACCGAGGAGGGCCGACATCGGGATCGCGGTCGTCTCGGGGATGCCCAGCCCGCACGCCGTCTCGGTGAACTCCCTCGAGACCGCGGTGAACTCGGCTTCCCCGTAGCCGACCAGGTCCATCTTGTTGACGGCGAGGACGACGTGCGGGATCCGCAGCAGCGCGGCCACGGCGGCATGCCGGCGGGTCTGCTCGACGACGCCGTTGCGGACGTCGACGAGGATCACCATGAGGTCGGCGGTGGACGCGCCGGTGACCGTGTTGCGGGTGTACTGCGCGTGCCCCGGGGTGTCGGCCATGACGAACCGGCGCCGGGGCGTGGCGAAGTAGCGGTGCGCCACGTCGATGGTGATGCCCTGCTCACGCTCGGCCCGTAGCCCGTCGGTGAGCAGCGCGAGGTCCGGGCGGGCCCCGATGGTGGCCCGGCCGATCGCCGCGAGCTGGTCGGCGAGGACGCTCGCGGAGTCGTACAACAGGCGCCCGGCGAGGGTGGACTTGCCGTCGTCCACGCTGCCGGCGAGGGCGAACCGCAGCAGCGCGGTGTCCGTGGGGGGAAGCGCCGCGTCAGCGGGAACCGTAGTGATCGGCACGGCTAGAAGTACCCCTCCCGCTTGCGGTCCTCCATGGCGGCCTCGGAGACCCTGTCGTCGGCGCGGGAGGCACCGCGTTCGGTCAGCGGGGAGGCCATGATCTCCCGGACGACCTCCGCCACCGTGGTCGCTGCGGAGTCGACGGCCCCGGTGCAGGACATGTCGCCGACCGTGCGGTAGCGAACCTGCCGTTTCTCCACGCGCTCACCGCGCCCGGGCCCGCCCCAGCCGCCGGCGGTGAGCCACATGCCGTCGCGCCGGAACACCTCGCGGCGGTGGGCGAAGTAGATCTCCGGCAGCTCGATGCGCTCCCGGCCGATGTACTGCCAGACGTCCAGCTCCGTCCAGTTGGACAGCGGGAACACCCGGACGTGCTCGCCCCGGGTGTGCCGGCTGTTGTACAGCTCCCACAGCTCGGGACGCTGCCGCCGCGGATCCCAGCCGCCCAGCTCGTCGCGCAGACTGAACACCCGTTCCTTCGCACGGGACTTCTCCTCGTCGCGCCGGGCGCCGCCGAACACCGCGTCGAAGCGGTGGGCCTCGATGGCGCGCAGCAGGCACGGGCTCTGCAGGGCGTTGCGGCTGCCGTCGGGGCGTTCCGCCAGCTCCCCGCTGTCGATGCTCTCCTGCACCGAGGCCACGTGCAGCCGCAGCCCGTACCGGGCCACCGTCCGGTCGCGGTAGGCGATCACCTCGGGGAAGTTGTGACCGGTGTCCACGTGCAGCAGAGGGAACGGCAGCGGCGCGGGGGCGAAGGCCTTCAGCGCGAGATGCAGCACGACGGCGGAGTCCTTGCCGCCGGAGAACAGCAGCACCGGCCGCTCGCACTCGCCGACCGCCTCCCGGATGATGTGGACGGCCTCCGACTCCAGTAGGGCCGTGTGGTTCACGCGAGCCCCCGCTCCCTCAGCAGGCCGAGCAGCAGAGCGGCCGACTCCTCCGGGCGCTGCCGATGGGCCGGGACGGCGAGGTCGGGTGAGCGGGGTGCCTCGTACGGGTCGTCCACGCCGGTCAGCCCGACCAGGTCGCCCGCCGCCCGGCGCGCGTACAGCCCCTTCACGTCCCGCTCGGCGCACACCTGGACCGGGGTGGCGACATGGATCTCCAGATAAGGGGTGCCGGACTGCTCGTGGCGCTTGCGCACGGCCTCCCGGGCGTCGGCGTAGGGGGCGATCACCGGCACCAGTGCGAGGATGCCGTTGCGGGCCAGGATCTCCGCGATCAGGCCGACGCGCTGGACGTTGGCGAACCGGTCCTCCCGGCTGAACCCCAGATCGGCGGTGAGCAGGGCCCGGTTCTCGTCGCCGTCGAGGACCTCCACCCTGCGGCCCTGAGGCGTCAGCCGGCGGGCCAGCTCACCGGCGATGGTCGACTTGCCGGCACTCGGCAGCCCGGTGAGCCACACGGTCCCACCGGGCCAGCAGGTGCAGTAGGGGCTTGGATGCTTCATCGGCCACTCCGCAACGTCAGGGGATGGGTGCCGGTGCGGGCCGCGACCGGGCGGAGGATCCTCCGTACGGCCGTGGCCAGCAGATGGTGCCGCCGGGCCCCGGTCGGGGGCGCGGCGGCGGTGCAGCGCCAGGCCACGAAGCCGTCCGGCCGCACCAGCAGGGCGCCGCCAGGGCCGGTGCCGCAGACCTGGGCGAGGGGCGCCGGGGGTCGCAGGGCCCGGGCGGTGACCGGGACCGTCAGCTCCCGGGCGACCTCGGCCGCCGTCTGCCGCCAGCCGTCGTCGCCGCAGAGCAGGAGCAGCCGGGGGCCGCCGGCGGCCGGCGCGCACAGATCGAGGACGGAGCCCTGCCCGGGGCCGCCGTCCGGCCCCGGGGTGAGCGGCAGGTGCGGCAGCCGGGTGCCGGGCGCGCCGGAGAGCTCGAAGGTGGCGGGAAAGGGGTCGCCGGGCCCGGTCGCACCGCCGATCACCGCGGCCGAACGGTAGCGGTAGCCCATGATGATGGTGCGCGGATCGCGCACCTCGGCGCCGAGCCGCTCGCCCGGGACGCCGTCGAGCAGCAGGGCCTGTTCGGCGGTCGCGATGCCGACCGGGCGGCGTTCGGCGTCGTAGCTGTCGAGCAGCGCGGGACCGGCCCAGCCGTGCAGCACCGCGGCGAGTTTCCAGGCCAGGTTGTGCGCGTCCTGGATGCCCGCGTTGGAGCCGTAGCCGCCGGCGGGCGGATGCAGATGGGCCGCGTCGCCGACGAGGAAGACGGGCCCCTCGGAGAAGCGCTCCGCGATCCGGTGCCGGGCCCGCCAGTGGAAGGTCGCAGTCAGCTCCACCGGGATGTCGTCGGTCCCGAGCGCGGCCCGCACCAGCTCCAGGCAGCGCCCGGGGTCGGGCTTCCGGCCCAGGCCGCCGACAGCCTCGCTCTCCACGGCCGCCGCCCACCGGTGGTCCGCGTCGAGTTGCATGACCGCGCCGGTGAACCCCGGGTTATCGATCATGCTCATGAAGAACCGGCGGCCCTTCAGCAGCGGGGTGAGGTCGGCCCGGAACAGGATGCTGGTGCGGCGCGCGATCGTGCCCAGGCCGCCGCGCGCGATGCCGGCGGCCTCGGGTATCCATCCGTGCGCGCCGTCCGCGGCGACCAGATACCGCGCGGTCACGGTCTCCGTACGGCCGTCCGCGCGGCGGATCCGCGCCACCACGCCGTCGTCGTGCACCGACAGCCCGCTCAGCTCCTGCCCGAACCGGACGTCCGCGCCCGCCCGCACGGCGGCCTCGCGCAGCAGCGGTTCCGTGCGGTGCTGTCCGCACCAGAACGGGGGACACGGCCCCGGCACGGCGAGTTCCTCCTCCCCGGTCTCCAGCACCTCGGCGGCGTCGAGACCGGACAGCGAGGGGACGCCGATCACCGTGCGGGGCAGCACCCGGTGCGGCTCGGTGAGCACGCGCGGATCGTCGCCGGCGACCACCTCGAACCCGGCCGCCGTCATCGCCTCCTGGAGTCCGGCCTCGCGCAGCAACTCCATGGTCCGCCGCGTGACATGGGTGGCTCGGGGCAGGGTGGAGGTGTGGGGCCGGCGTTCCACGAGCCGCACCGCGACCCCGGCGCGGGCCAGGAAGAGCGCGGTCGCCAGTCCCGTGGGCCCGCCCCCGACGACCAGTACGGTCATGGCCGCAGCCCCTCCGTTCAGGCCTTGCTCACCAACTGGTCGCCAACGACGAGATGGTCGAGGTTCATGGCCGCGAAGGCCTCGACGGCCTCCTGAGGGGTCTCCACGATGGGCTGGCCCGCCACGTTGAAGGAGGTGTTGAGCAGCACCGGGCAGCCGGTCAGCCGCTCGAACTCGCCCAGCAGCCGGTACACCGCGGGGTTCTGGTGCTCCTCCAGCGTCTGGTGCCGGGCCGTGCCGTCCACATGCGCCGCCGCCGGGATGGCGTCGGGACGGGTGACCTTCGTGACGATCAGCATGTACGGCGAGGGCTGCCCGAGGTCGAAGAACTCCCCGCTGCGCTCGGCGCGGATGACCGGCGCGTACGGCCGGAACCACTCGCGGAACTTGACGTTCTCGTTGAGGTGGTCGCGCACGGACGCCGGGAACGGGGCGGCGAAGATGCTGCGGTGCCCGAGCGCCCGCGGACCGAACTCGCTGCGCCCGTCCCACCAGCCCACGATCCGGCCCTCGGCCAGCAGCGCGGCGACCTCACCGGGGAGGTCCTCCGGGGTGCGGGCGGGCAGCCCCGAGGCGGCGACGGCCTCGCGGACCCGGGAGCGCGGGTACTCGGGACCCAGGTAGGCGTTCCTCAGGGCGGGCAGCTCCGCCATCGGCACGCCCTCCAACTCGTGCAGCCCGTAGTAGGCGCAGCCGAGGCTGATGCCGTTGTCTCCGGCGGCGGGCACGACGAAGATCCGCTCGAACGGTGTCTCCTTCAGGATCCGCCCGTTGGCGACGCTGTTGAGGCCGACGCCGCCCGCGATGCACAGATCGGTCAGCCCGGTCCGCTCGTGCAGCGCGCGGGCGCAGTGCACCAGGGCCCGCTCCAGCACCTCCTGGGCGGCGCGCGCGATGGCCGCCCGGGTGTCGAAGTCGGCGTCCTGCGCCAGCCGCCCCAGCAGATGCGAGACCTTGCTCGCGGAGATGCTGACGCCGCCTGCGGGCAGCAGGGTGACCAGCTCCGCCAGGTCGTCCACGAACCGCTCGTCGCCGTACGGCGCGAGGCCCATGGTCTTGCCGTCCTCGCTGACCGGGAAGCGGGTCTTCGGTCCGGTGTAGGCGAGCCCGATGGCGAGGCTCGCCGTGCGGTACAGATGCCCGAGCGAGTTGTCGGTCTCGCCGGGCTGGTAGTAGGCGCTCTCCGAACCTGCGTCCACCACGTGCGCCCCGCTGACCCGGTCGAGCAGCCGTATGCCCTGCTCGTCGGCGACGAAGGAGCTGATGGTCTCCGCCTCCCGGGCGGTGGTCCCCGACTTGTCGCCGACGGTGAGGCTGCCGGAGTTGTCGCACACCAGCACCGCGGCCCGGGACATGCCGGAGGCGCCGAACGCGCTGTAGGCGTGGGCCAGGTGATGGTTGATCACCGTGACCCGTCGCCGGAAGGAGTGGTAGAAGGGCCGGGGTACCAGCTCGCAGGCGACCACGTGCTCCACCTCGGCCGCGGTGGTGCCCAGTTGTCCCAGGCACGCCTGCCGGCTGACGCCCGCCAGCAGGTCCGTGCCCAGGCCGTACTTGCTGCGCATGAGCCGTTCCTCGTCCACCGCGACGAGCCGGCTGCCGTCTGTGGCGCAGGAGGCCCAGTCGTGCCCGGATCCACCCAAGCCCAACACGGTCATATCGTGTCCTTTCCGGTGTGAGGGACATCGATCGGGACATGCGACGGCTGACGCCCGAGCCGGGGAGTCGCCATGGGCGGCCGGACGGTCCGGCCCCGCGTCGAAAAGGTGACGCACGTGCCACCGGTCCGCGACGCATGCACCGGCCCGGCTGAGAACGCCACAGGCGTGAGCGACGTACCGGACAGCCTGCGGACGGCGAGAGGGACGCTCCGCGAGAACGGCGGTCAACGGGAAATCGGGAAAGCGAACGGACAGCCGCACTGTAGTCAACCGGCGTCGAGCACTGTCAAGGAGGCGTCCCCTCCGCCACCCGTAGTTGACTGAAACACCCCTCACCAGCAGCCGGTCGCGGGCCGCCCCGGGGCCGCCGCCGCCCGGTCGCGGCCCTCCCTCAGCGGCAGGGGGTGCTCCTTTCGGCCATCATCATTCGGCGGGGCATACGCCACCCGGATCCGCATGTACCGTGCAGTGTTGTCGGCATGGCACCTGGACGTGCGGCACGACCCGTCCCTTGGCCCCGCCGGGTGCCCGAAGCGCAGCTCATGACCGTTCCCACTCCGCAAGCGGCGACCCCCTGTACGTCTGGACGAGGGAGTGCTGGGTGACGAAGCAGCATCGAACGATAGTGATCATCACGGAGGGCGCGGCCCCCGCCCTGCTGGACCGCTGGTGCGAGGCGGGTGCTCTTCCCGGCTTCGCCCGGCTGCGCCGCGAGGGCGCGCACGGCCCCCTCTCCGCCGAAGGCACCCCCTACGAACCTCCCGGCCTGCTCAGCGTGCTCACCGGCAGGCGGGCCGCCGACCACGGCTTCTTCTCGTACTGGACCTGCCACGACCCCGAGTACTCCCCGCAGGTCCTCGGCTCCAAGGACCGCCGCCACCCACTGCTCTGGCACCACCAGGCGTTCGCCGGGCTCAGGTTCGCCAGTATCGGCGTCTTCGGCACCCATCCCGTCGAGCCGATGGACGGCGCGCTGATCAGCTATCCGATGTACGCCACCCTGCACGCCTGCCACCCGCGCGAGCTGCAGCGCCGGCTGGCGAAGCAGGGCATCCGGCCCGTGCACGACGTCTCCATCTTCTGGACCGGCCAGCCACGCGAGCACCTGCTGCCCCAGCTGCTGGAGGCCGACCGACAGCGCGGCAGGGCCGCCCTCGCGCTGTTGCCCGAGTCCGACGTCGTCATCGTCAACCTGACCAGCATCGACCGCACGTCGCACATCTACTGGCAGGAGCTGGAACTCGGTCCCGAACACGAGCGGGACAGCGCGGTGTTCGCCGCGTACCGGACGTGCGACCAGGTGATCCAGGACGCCCTCGCCGCCGCCGGCGACCACACCGACGTGCTGGCCTTCTCCGAGATCGGCTTCGGACCGCTGCGCGCCTACTGCTCGATCAACGACCACCTGGCCGAGGCCGGTCTCCTCGCCACCGGCGCGGAAGGCCGCATCGACTGGTCCGGCACCCGCGCCTTCGAGGCCGTCCAGGGCACCCACGGCATCAACATCAACGTCCGCGACCGGTACAAACACGGCACGGTCGGCCAGGGCGAGTACGAGCAGGTCCGCGACGAGGTGCGCGGCCTGCTGCTGGACACGGTCAACCCCCGCACCGGGCGGCCGTACTTCGCCGCCGTGCACACCCGCGAGGAGGTGTACCGCGGAACGGCGACCGCGGGGGCGCCCGACCTGATCCTGGAACCCGCCGACTGGCGCTACCTCCCGCTCGGCGACCCGCAGTGGGCCGGCCATGTCCACCGGACCTGGCAGAGCGGCTGGCACCGCAGGGAGTCCTACTGGGCCGGGCTCGGCCCCGGCTTCGTCCCCGCGCACACCGACGACACCCCCGCCGCCCCGGTCGACATCCCGGCCACCCTGGCCACCCTCCACGGCCGCCCGGTCCCGGCCGACTGGCCGGGCCGCCCGCTGGGCACCTCCGCCTGAACATCCGACGAGCCTACGGTCGGCCGTCCGTCCTCCCGTCCGTTTCGTCCCCTTCCCCTGGAGGTCCGCGCATGCGCGACATACGACCACCCGAACGGCGGCGCGAACGGCGCCGGACCGTGACCGAACCCCCGGCCGGAGTCGACCGGGAGGCGCTGGCCCGCCGGGCGGCCTATGAGGCGTGGGAGCCACGCTCGGCCGACACCCTGCCCTCGGCGGTACCGGCCGGCCGCACCCAGGAGGAACTGCTGCGCGCCGCGCTCACCGAGGGGGCGCTGGGCGGCCCCTGGGAGCGCGACTTCCCACGGTACGCCTGGTACCGCACCGACGACGTCGTCCAGGAGTTCCGGCTGGCCGGCGCGGATCCGGGCCGCTACACCGGCTACACCCTGCACCCGAGCGAATGGCCGGAGGGACTCGCATGAGCACGCTTCCCGAGTTCTCGCTCGTCTGGAAATGGCAGGACCCGCCCACGGACGTCCGTGACGAGAGGGCCGTGACCTGGGCCGATGTGGAGATGAGCATCGGCACCCACACCCCGCTGACCACCGTGGAGGACCCGGCGACGGGCACGGTGCGGCCGTACACGACCGGCTCGCTGTACCCCCTGGCCGAGTGGATCGCCTTCAACTGGTGGTCGCTGACGGCCGACGCCCGCCCCGGCACCCAGATCTCCCAGCTCCGCTTCGCCTACAAGAACGGCGTCGGCGACCAGCGCGGCTCCTGGTGGCAGCGGTCGCGGCGGCACGTCATGCGGGCCGCCTGCGACGGATTCCGCTGGCCTGACGTGCTGTTCGTGCCCGAGGGACGGCAGACCCGGATCGTGTGGATGCCGGACGGCGGTCCCGACCCCCGGCCCGGTCCCCGCTATCTCGCCCGCGGCAACCTCGTCGTCGGTTCCGAGGCACTCGCCGAGACCCTGCGCGGCTTCGTGGACGCCGTCGTCACCCGGCTGACCGAGCGGGGCGTCGACGACACCCCGCTCCAGCGGGAATGGACCGCGCTGCGCGGCACCGGTGAGGACGAGGCCGCCTTCTGCCGCGCCGCGGCCCGGCTCGGTCTGGACCCCTACACGGAGGCCGGACCCCACGCCGACGCCATCCGGCGGGTGGTGCGGGAGCTGCCCGAGCCGCACGCCTTCGACTTCCTCAACGGCGTGCGCCCCGAGCGCGTCACGGACCAGCTCGCCTGGCTCGAACGCGCCCGTGAGGTCGCGGGGACGGCGCCGGCCGGCCGCCCGGCCGATCCGGCCGTCGCCGAACTCCGTGAGGTGTGCGCAGACGTCCGCGAGACCTTCTTCGCCCCGGGCCGCCTCGACAACGCCTGGCACCTCGGCTACGAACTCGCCCGCCGGGTCCGCGCCTGGGCGGGGGTGCCGGACACCGAGCGGTTCGAGACGGATGCGTTGCTCACCTACGTCACCGAGCAGACGCCGTACGTCGACCGGGGCCTGGTCGCCTTCGGCCGCCGCGAGGGCGCCCGGGGACCGGTGCTGGTCTCCAGCCGGCGCTACACCGAGCGGCCCCGCCGCTTCCTTCAGGCCCGCGCCATCTGCCACTTCGTCTGCGACAACGACCCCGACTTCCTCATCGTCGCCGCGCACACCCACCGCCAGCACCTGGCTCGCGGATTCGCCCTCGAACTGCTCGCGCCCGCCCGGGGCGTGGCCGAGCTGCTGGGCCGGCCGGACGGGCTGGTCACGGCGGAGGACGTCGAGCAGATCGCGGAGGACTACGGCGCCGGCACCATCGTGGTGGAACACCAGCTGGACAACCAGGTGCTCGCCCAGGACTTCCCCTTCGAGCCGGTGGAGCCGTCGGTACGGCGCGCCACACCCGCCTATCCGCTGGGGGCGGCCCGGTGAGCGCCACCGTGGGCGAGGTGTTCCCCTATCCCGCGGGCCCCGGCGGCACCGTTCCACCGCAGTACGCACGGCTGCTCGCCGAGGAGCCGGTCTCCCGGGTCCGGCTCGCCGACGGCAGCGCCATCTGGCTCGTCACCCGGGACGCCGACGTGCGAGCCGTCCTGACCGGCCCGGTGTTCAGCCGGGCCCGGGCCGCGGCCCTGCCGGGCACCGGCCTCGGGCGGGGCCAGGGCACCGGGATCGTGGACCTCGACCCGCCCCGGCACACCGTCTTCCGCACCCCGGTCGCCGCGGCCTTCTCCGCCGAGCGCACGGCCCGGTGGCGGGGCCGCATCGAGGAGATCGCCGCGCATCTGGCCGCGTCCCTCGGGGACGTCCCGGAGCCCGTCGACCTGGTGGACTCCTACACCGCACCGTTCGCCGGCCGGGTCGTCTGCGAGCTGCTGGGGTTCGACGGCGACGGGTGGCGGGAGATCACCGGCGACGTCGAGACCCTGCTGATGTCCGGTGGCGCCGACGGACCGGAGCAGGAGGCCTGCCGGACCCGGCTGGCGAAGGCGTTCGACAGCCTCCTTCAGGAGCGCCGGGCGCGTGACGGCGACGACATCGCCGGAGTCCTGCTGGGGCTGGACGACCCGGACGCCGAGGGCGGGAAACTCACCGACGAGGAGCGGGTGCTCCTGCTCCACGGGCTGGTCATCTCCGGCTTCATCGGGGTGCGCGACCTGCTCGCCCGCCATCTGTACGGCGTGCTGGCCGACCCCGGCGTCCGGGACCGGCTGGTGCGGCGGCCGGAGCTGATCCCGGGCGCCGTGGCCGAGCTGCTGCGGTTCTACCCGTCCAGCAACGACGGCTTGCTGCGGATGGCCACCGAGGACGTCGAGCTCTCCGGGGTGCGCATCCCGGCCGGCGCCGCGGTACTGCCCCTGGTCTCGGCCGCCTGCCGGGACCCGCGCGTGGTCGACCGGCCCGGCGAACTCGACGTCGAGCGGCCGCAGACGCCCACCCTCGCCTTCGGCGCCGGACCCCACCGGTGCCCTGCCACCGACCTGGTCATGGTCCAACACAACGCCGGAATCGGCAGGTTGCTCGCCGCCCACCCCCGCATCGGGCTGGCGGTGGCGCCCGACGAGGTGGCGCACACCTCCCAGCTGCTGCCGCTCGGGGTCGCGGCCCTCCCCGTACGGCTCGACACGGCGCCGTGAGCCCGCAGGCCGTGCCCGTGCTGCTGTGGTGCGTCTCCACCCGGGCCCCGGACCGGGTGGTGCGCGCCGCGCGGCTGCTGCTGCCCGCGGCCGACCGGGAGCGCATGGCCCGGCTGAGGTCCCGGACGGACCAGCACGCGTTCGCCCTCAGCCGGGCCGTGCTGCGCCGGTGCCTGGGCACCCTGACGGGCGAGGCACCCGAGGACCTGCGGTTCACCCGGCAGGACAACGGCAAGCCCGAGGTGGCCGGCGCCGGGCGGGGCTCGGGCCTGGCCTTCAACCTCTCGCACACGGCGGGCCTGACCCTGCTGGCGGTGACCTGGGGCGGACCGGTCGGCACCGACGTCGAACGGGTACGGCAGGTCGCCGCCGCGCGGATCGCCGCCCGGTACTTCCCCGCCGACGAGGCCGCCGCCGTCGCGGCCCTGTCCGGGCACGAGGCCTGGGACCTGTTCTTCCGGCTGTGGGTGCGCAAGGAGGCCTGCGTCAAGGCCTGGGGCGGTCGGCTGCGGGAGGGCATGCGGGCCTCCGTCCAGCCGGCGCGTCCGGGCCCGGCGGCCGTGCGGGGGCCGGGCCGGCGGCGGTGGGGGGTGTGGGGGCTGTGCGGTGTTGCCCCCCCCCACCGTGGCGCGGGGGGCCAGGCGCGTGGCACGCGTCCCGGCCCACTGACGGTCCGCCAGGTGACCGTCGGCGAACTGCTGGAGAGCGGACCGACCGCCGGGCGGGGCCGGCGGTGCGACCTGGCGGCACCCTGACCGCACCGGACGAGTGGGACCAGCCCGACGAGGAGGAGGCAGATGGCAGAGCACTTCCCGAGGTACGTGGACGGCGGTCCGGCCCCGGCCCAGGACGGCACGACCTTCCGCACGTTCGAGCCGGCCACCCGCCGCCACCTCGCCGACGTGCCGCGCTGCGGCCCGCAGGACGTCGAGACGGCGGTGGCGGCGGCCCGCCGCGCCTTCGACCAGGGTCCCTGGCCCCGGATGACGCCCGGCGAACGCGCCGCGGTGCTTCGCCGGGTCGCCGAGCGGCTCTCCGCGGAGTCCGGCCGTCTCGCCGAGCTGGAGGTCCGCGACAACGGAACCACCCTGCGCAAGGCCCTCGGCGCCGACGTCCCCGGAGCGCGCGCCGCGTTCTCCTGGAGCGCCTGGTGGGCCGAGCGGCTGCCCGCACGGCTCGGCCGGCCCGGCACCGCCGGGGACCGGTCGCCGCACTACCTGCGCTGGCAGCCGCTCGGCGTGGTCGCCGCGATCGTGCCCTGGAACCTGCCGCTGCTGCTGGCGGCCTGGCGCATCGCCCCGGCCATCGCGGCGGGCAACACCTGCGTGGTCAAACCGGCGTCGTTCACCTCGCTCACCGCCCTGGAACTGGTCCGGCTGATGCACGAGTGCGGCCTGCCCCCCGGCGTCGTCAACATGGTCACCGGCCCCGGCGGCACCACCGGGGACAGCCTCGTCCGGGCCCCCGGCGTCGACCTGGTGGCGTTCACCGGCTCGGACGCCGTGGGAGAGAGCGTGCGCAGCGGGGCCGCCGCCACCGGCGTGAACACCCGGCTGGACCTCGGCGGAAAGTCCCCGAACGTGGTGCTCGCCGACGCCGACCTCGACCGGGCGGCCGCCGGCGTGGCCTGGAGCATCTTCCTGCACAACGGGCAGGTGTGCATGGCCGGTTCCCGGGCCGTGGTGCACACCGACGTGTACGACGAGTTCGTCGACCGGGTTCGGGAACGGGCCGGGGCCCTGCGCCTCGGCAACCCGCTCGACCCGGACACCGACCTGGGGCCGCTCGTCTCCCGTAACCAGGCCCGCACCGCCCGGCACTTCACCGAGCGCGGTCTCGCGGAGGGCGCGCGGCTGGTGTGCGGGGGCCGGATGCCCGAGCCCGGGGAACTGCCCGAAGGGCTCGACCCGGGCGCCTACTTCCTGCCGACCGTGCTCGCGGACGTGTCGCCCGGGGACGCCGTCGCCCAGGAGGAGATCTTCGGCCCGGTGCTGGCCGTCCTGCGGGCCCGCGACGACGCCGACGCCGTCCGTGTCGCCAACGCCTCCAGGTACGGGCTGAGCGCCGGCGTCTGGTCGGCGGACGCCGGGCACGCGCGCACGGTCGCCGAGGCCCTGCACGCCGAACGGGTGTGGGTGAACGACTACCGGCTGGTCGACCTCGATCTTCCCCCTGAGGGGAGCGGCCCGGCCGGGACCGCCTGGGACCGGGTGACCAACGAACTCGACGCGTACCGCCGCCGCCAGGTCGTCGTCGACAGCACCGACGGACCGCCCGGCCTCTCCCCGACCCCCTACCACCTGCTCGGTTCCGACCGGCCGCCTGCCGTGTCCCGTCCGTGGAGCACCCCATGAAGATCGGCATCGCGTTCCCCAACACGGTCCCCGGCGCCTCCGGGGCGTTGCAGACCCGGTGGGCGGTGCGGGCCGAGGAGTGCGGCTTCTCGTCCGCCGCCGCGACCCACCGGCTGTGCTATCCCGGCCACGAGCCGCTCGCCGTGCTGGCCGCGGCGGCCGCCGTCACCTCGCGCATCGCGCTGTCCACCAACATTCTCGTGGCCCCGCTGACCACCGCCGCGGTGCTCGCCAAGGAGGCCGCCACCGTCGCCTCCCTCGCCGGGGACCGGGTCACGCTCGGCCTCGGGCCCGGGGTGCGCGCCGACGACTTCCAGGCGGCCGGGCGGGACTTCGCGAGCCGGGCCGCGGTCTTCGACGCCCAGCTCGCCGAACTGGCCCGGCTCCGGGCGAAGGGCGACACCGGTGACCTGCCGGGCCCGGTACCGCCGCTGCTGGTCGGCGGCGTGAGCCGGGCCGCCGTACGGCGGACGGTGCGCTGGGCCGATGGCTGGACCGCGCCCGGTCTGGAGCCGGAGCGGGTGGCGCCCTGGGCCGAGAAGGTCCGCGCCGCCTGGGACCGTGCGGGCCGCACCGGGCGGCCCCGGCTCGTCGCGCTGTCCCGGTTCTGGCTCGGCGGGGACGTGGCCGAGGAGGCCGCCGCGTTCGTCCGGCAGTATTTCGGGGTGCTCGGGGACGAGGCCGAGTCCTTTGTCGCGAAAACCCCGTGCACACCGGAAGGCATTCGCGAACAGGTGGACCGGCTGGCCGCCGCGGGATTCGACGAGGTGATCTTCCATCCGACCGCGGCACGGCTCACGCAGGTGGACCGGCTCGCCGAGGTCCTGCTGTCCTGAAATCCGCTTCCGTCTCTTTCGCGAACCCCGGCCTCCTGCTAAATTCGGTCGTATGTCTGCCACCCTGACGACCAATAAGCTGAAGGCTGTGGAGGATCTTCAGGAATACGGCTACTGCCTCCTTGAGTGCCCGATTTCCGAGCGGGAGTTCAAACAACTCAGGAAACGCCTCCTCGACGTCGCGAAAAAGGAACGGGAAGACGGCAGCGCCTTTCTCTACGACGGCGGAAACCAGCGGGTGTTCAGTCTGCTCAACAAGGGGGAGGAATTCGAGCGCAGCGTTCGCGAACCCCTCGTTCTGGATCTTATGGAGGAGGTGCTGGGCTTCAACTTCCTGCTGTCCAGCACCCATGCGAACATCGCGGGCCCCGGCGGCGCCGCCATGCACGTCCACGCGGACCAGACGTTCGCGCGGCCGCCCTGGCCGCCGTACGCGCTCGTCGCCAACAGCATGTGGATGCTGGACGACTTCACCGAGGACAACGGCGCCACGCGGCTGGTCCCGGGCAGTCATCGGCTCGGCCGGCAGCCGGACTACGACCGCGGCGAGGGGGACGTGAAGACGATCCCCGTCTGCGCCCCGGCCGGCAGCGTCATGATCTTCGACGGACGGCTGTGGCACCAGACCGGCGCGAACGTCACCGACCGGCCCCGGCACGGCATCCTGAACTACTACTGCCGCGGCTATGTCCGGCAGCAGCAGAACTTCTTCGCCGGGCTGAGGCCGGAGGTCGTCGAGCGCAGCGACGCCCGGATGCGGCGGCTGCTGGGCTTCGAGAACTACTTCGCCCTCGGACTCGCGGACGGTCTCGAATGAGCACGGCGGCCATGGACGTCGGCCGGTTCCTCCAGGCACCGGGCCCGGATCCGGTGCTGCGGCTGGTGGTACTGGACCCGGCGGGCGTCCTCGGGCCGGCGCTGCGGGAGGCACTGCGGCCGGAGACCGCGGTGCTGTGGGCCGCCCCCCAGGAGCCGTTGCCGCCCACGTCCGGGACGGCCGAGGGTCTGCCCTGGGCGCTGCTCGCCGTAGCGGACGGGGGCCCCGGGTGTGCCACCCTCCCAGCCGCCGTGGTGCGGGCGGTGCGGGCGGCGGGAACACCACCGGCCCGGCTGCTGTTCTGCCCGGGGCCGGCCCATGGTCCCCAGGACGCGACGGCGCTCCCCGGCGACCCGCTGCCGTGTCCGGTCACCCTGCTGCTGACCGACCCGGGTGCCGTGGGCGCCTGGCACCGGCTGTCCGCGGACGGCTTCACCGCCCGCCTCCTCGGCCCGGACGCCTGGACCCCGGGCCGGGGCCTGCCGGTCACGGCCCGGCTCATCAAGGAGGAACTGCGTATCTGGCCGGCGTGAGCGCTCCGCCGGGCGCCGCGAGGCACCCGGCGGAAGCCGCGCCGCTCACGGGCCGGGTGTTTCGGCTGTCATCCCGTCAGGACCCCGTAGAGCTCCTGGGGGCTGCACTTGCGCAGGTCCAGGTCGGGCGGGAGGTCCAGGCCGAGTTCCTCCTCCAGGAGGATGGCCAGTTCGATCATGCGGACGGACTCCACGGAGACCTGGGTGCCCAGCGGGACGTCCGGGGCGAGGTCGGTACCCTCCAGCCCGAGTCCCGTCACGACAGCGGTCAGGAACTCCGTCATGCTCGGCAGGTCGGGCGATGCGTCGGTCACGGCTGGGGCTCCTCGCGCTCGTACACCGGCAGCATGGCGTTCCCGGGGCGGCCCGGTGCGCGCAGCGGCAGGTCCTGGACGTAGGGAAGACCGAGGCGCAGTGCGGTCTCGGCCTTGGTCAGTTCGCTGCCGAGGTAGCCGGCATGGGCCGGGTCGGTGATCACCCCGGCGCGCAGCAGCCCCAGCAGCATGGACTCCGCCCGGACACCGGTCATCTCGTGTCGGGGCGTCAGGTCGTTGTCGTAGTGCCGCAGGACGATCCGCCGGGCCCGCCGGTCCAGGCTGATCACCACGAACCCGTCCAGCACCTGGCTGAGCCCCACGCGCCTGCCGCCGGTCCGCAGCCGGCGGAAGCCCGGCACCGGGCCGCACGGGCCGTCTCCCGGAGCCGTCCGGCCGTCCGGAACCGGCCGCGGAGCGGCGCGCAGGCGGGCCCGCAGCTTCTGCACGATCTCGCCGACCACCAGCGGATCGCACTCCCCGCGGGCGTCCACGACCTCCACCCGGGCGCGCAGCCGCTCCACCTCGTGCAGGGGGACGGAACGCAGCAGTGGCAGATAGCCCGCCGCCCCGATGATGCTGCGGCGCTCGAGGTCGACCCCGTCCCGGAAGAGGGCCAGCAGGCTCTGTCCGGCGAGGAAGCGCGGCGAGTCACGGCCGCAGACGACCAGCCCCCGGACCGCGGGCCGGCGCGCGAGGGTGCGCAGCAGCTCCTCGATCCCGAGGTTGGCCGTCATCAGCGTGCCGGCCAGTGACACGCCCGGCAGCGCGGAGAGGGGCTCCACCAGCTCCCGGCTGCTCAGGCTGCAGACCGCGACCTCGCCCTGCTGGGCCCCTTCACCACGTGGCACCGGTGCCCTCGCCGGTGTACGTGCGCGGCAGGCCGCCCGGACGCACCGGTGGCAGCGTGGAGCTGATCTCGGTCACCCGCGCCCCGAGCCGGGTGAGCCGCTTGCCCACGCGCAGCTGTCCCGAGCGCAGTTGGTCGAGCCGGTCACGGAAGTACTGTTCGACCTCCACGACCTGGCGCTCCTGCTTGTCGGCGTCCAGCGAGTCGTTCAGCACCGCTTCGAGGTTCGCCATGAAGAAGGCGTAGTTGAACTGCCCCATCTCCTGGCGGATGGCGTGCACCTGCTCCTTGAACTCCTCCATCACCTCCTCGACGCCGGGCAGCGTGCGGAAGCGACGCTGCAGCCGGGAGATGAAGGTCTGCAGGACCACGTTGTAGGTCTCGAACTCGAACACCGCGGACTGCTCGGTGATGACTCCGCGCCGGTGGTAGTCCTCGTTGTTGTAGAGCCGCGCGAAATGCCTGGCCAGCAGCCCGACCTTCTCGTCCGCGAAGGAGTAGCCGTACGGGTCGAGGCTGTCGTGGTAGCTGTGGTCGAGCAGGTCGTCGGACTGGAGGCGGCTCACGATCGCCGTACCCGGGTAGATCTCCAGCCGTTCCGTCATCCGGCGCAGGTTGTGCCCGGCGTTGTCCCGCAGGAACCGGGCGTTGGCCGTCAGGGTGTCGACGGTCGCGTACGGATGGAACGGGATGAAGCCCATCGCCAGGTAGATGCCGTGCTCGCGCAGCATCCGGATGATGGTGACGTTGTCCTCGACCGTGGCGCGCTTCTCCCACAGCAGGAGTTCCTCGGCGGTGCCCGCCTCGATGCCGACGTTCACCTTCTCCAGGCCGGAGGCGGTGAGCAGGTCGAGCAGCGCGTGGTCCTCGGGGGTGTCGTGCCAGTTCTCGGCCCGCATGCAGACGTTGTAGTAGATGTCCAGCCCGCGGTCGAGGATGCCCTGGGCAATGGCGGCGACCCGCTTCTTGCCGACCCGGCCGCCGTCGGGGTCCTCGAAGGTGGAGTCCACGAAGTCGAAGGTACGGAAGTTGTGCCGCTCGACGATCTGCGCGACCTCTTCGACGATCTGCTCGGGTCCGCGTCCGCGCCACGCCTTGCCGGCCTGCACCCGGTTCTTCAGATGGGGCGCCGAGCAGAAGGCGCAGTTGGCGACGCAACCGCGGCTGGTGCTGACCCGTACGTACTCCAGTTTGTCGCCGTGCTGGCTGAGCTGGTCCCGGGCCGGGAACGGCAGCACCTCCAGGTCGTGGATGAGGGGCCGGGCCGGGTTCTGGTGGATGCCGCCCTCCTCGTCCCGGTAGCAGATGCCGGGGCAGTCGGTCAGCGGCTCCTTGAGGTAGAGCCGCTGGGCGAGGTCGAGGATCGTGGGCTCGCCCTCGCCGACGGCGACGATGTCCGCGTACGGGTTGTTGCGCAGCACGTCCTGGCCCGCGAACGTACCGGCCGGGCCGCCGCAGGCGATCGGGGTGTCCGGCAGCGCCTCGCGCAGCTGCCGGCACAGGCTGACGCAGCTGGTCACGTTGAGGCTCATCAGAGTGAAGCACACCAGGTCCGGCCGGTACTCCCGCAGATGGGCGACGGCCGCCGCATGGTGCTCGTCGCCGTGCTCCACCTCCCGGATCTCGGCGGTGAAGCCGACGTGCCGCAGCACGCTGGCCATGTAGGCGACGCCGAGGTGCTCCGGCGACATCACGAGATCGCCGTCCAGCAGGATGAGGAAGCTGACCTTGAACGAGGCGGGATCGGTGACACGGGGGTCCAGCGAGAGCTCGAACTCCCCCGGTTTCCGTCGGGGACTACGCGTTTCGAGGGTGACGTCCTGAATCATCGACTCTCCCAGGAGGCGGGGGTCCGGGCGCTCAGGCCGGCTCGTTGGCGGGCTCGCCCTTCTGCACCCGGCTGTTGACGTACTCGGCGAGCAGGTCGAGGTCGTCGATCAGCTTGATCGAGAGGTCCTCGTCGGCGATCTCCACCCCGAACTCGCTCTCCACCCAGATCAGGAACTCGATGGTGTTGACCGAATCCAGTCCCAGCGCCTGGACGAGCCCTTTGTCAGGGACCTCGGACGGCTCGAGGGACAGTTCGAGGGAGTCGACGAGCACCTTGCGCAGCCGGGCCTTCGTCTCCTCTGGTTCCATGTCGCGCATCCCTTCGTGTCGGTGATCGCTTACAGGTAGCCCATCTCGCGCAGCCGGCTGCTGGTGTAGTCGTCCTCGCCCGCGTCCTGCGTCGCGTCCGCCGGGCCGGGCGCGGACGGCGCGGCGTTGCGCAGGGCCAGGCGCCGGTCCGTCGGGGGGACCGGCACGTCACCGGTGAACACCTCGGTGCGCGGGCGGCCGTCGACGTCCTGCGGCCAGGCGGCCCCGAGGTCCGTCAGCAGCGTGGGCATGGCGTCGGTCAGCGGGATCGTGCCGGGCAGCCGGCCCGGGCGGACGCGGGGTGAGCGCTGCGCCCAGATGCCCTCGTGCCGGTGGAGTCCGCTCTGGGCGCTGGGAGTCCACAGCGTGCCGGTCAGCGAGGTGACCGGCAGCACGGACTCGTCCGCCGGGACCAGCAGCAGATCGGGCGCGAGCTCGACGTTGCCGCCCGGATAGGCCTCCTGCCGGGGCAGGACCGCCCGGAAGACCGGGTCGCCGGTGGGGCCCTTCAGCGTGCCGAGCAGGTCGGTCACCTCCGCGGTGACCCGGTCCCGGTCCCGGGGCGCAACGGTGCCCCGGTGCTGCCGCGCCTTGAGATTGAGGTTGAGGCCGTAGGAGCCGGGGACCGGCATGTAGACGGCCGTCCGGGAGAAGTCCACCCGCCGCCCGCCGTCGGCGAACCAGCTTGCGGTGCCCTCAGCGGGCCCCTCGCCGGGCTCGGTGGCGAGCAGTCCCGCCTCCTCGAGCACCTGGTGCACGGAGAACGCGTACCGGCCCCGGCCCAGACCGTGGTCGGAGACGAGCGTCACCACGGTGTCCTCGTCCACCAGCGTCAGCAGCTCGCCCACCGCGGTGTCCAACGCCTGGTAGATCCGGGTGAGGGCCCGCTCCCAGCCACTGTCCGCCGGGGCGTCCTGATGCCGGGGGTGCCCCGTGTCCTCGTAGTGCCAGTAGTGGTGCCCGACCCGGTCGGCTTCGGTCAGGACGACCATGACGACGTCCGTGGGCCGGGTGGTCATCAGATGCCGCACGGACCGGATCCGGGCCTCGACATTGCGCTCGGCCTGATCCAGGTAGCCCATGTCCCCGCGGAACATCGTGGCGAGGTCGGACTGGAAGTGCGCCCGGGCCGTGGCGAGTTCGCGCAGCAGCGAGTCGGGGCGGCAGTGCCGCAGAGTGCGCTCCAGGGGCCAGGTGATCTGGTAACCGGGCAGGTCGGCCGGCGGGTGGGACATCGGGATGTTGACGAGCCCGAGCGTGTACGACTGTGCCGCGAGCCAGTCCCATGCCGAGGACCGCCCCAGATCGCCGGCCTGGGTGATCCGGGCGCCGTAGCCGGGGTCCTGGGTGTCGTAGAACTGGTAGATGCCGTGGTTGCCGGGGTCCGCCGCGCTGACGAAGGTGGACCAGCCGGGAGCGGTGTGGGCCGGCCAGGTGCAGGTGGTCCTGCTGCTGGCCGAGGCGGTCAGGAGACTTCCGATGTTCGGGAGCAGTCCCCGCTCCACCAAGGGGTCGATGAGATCGAACGTGCCCCCGTCGATTCCGATGACGAGGGCGAGCGGCGAGGGTGGCACGTGATTGCCTCCAGCGGTGTCGCCGGTGATCGGACCTGACCGTAACACTGAAGCAGACCGGCATCCTGCGAAAGACCTTTGTCAGGGGCACCTTGACCGAAAACCGAGGATCGGACGCCGTTCCGTTCCTGTTCCGCCGTTCGGTTCGGGGAGACCGACGACGCACATGAACAGCTCCTTCCGGATGTGCTGGACACGGATCGGATCTCCTGCGGTTATGGCCAAAACGAATCGCCCGGAGTGATCGCTTTGGTGTCCGCGCGTGCTTTCCGGGCAGGTGGCCTTTCCGAAATTCAGCATGCCCGGTTGACTTCCCCAGCTTCGTCGATGGAACCTTCCCAGGCGGGCTCTTCGCGGACGGTCCGGCGTCATCCCGCGTCTTCCTCTGTCGTTCACGTCGATTTCCGCGGCGCACCCGCCTGGTTTCCCGCGCTCCGGAGCGCGCCGGGATGTGCCGGGCAGTGCTGGTTCCCCTGTCCACGGAAAGGCCGATGCATGTCCCCGCACCTGCCATCCGCTCCGCTCACCCTGTCGGTGGTGGTCCCCACCCGGGGCGACCACCAGCGGCTGCGCCTCACGCTCGCCTGTCTCGCAGCCCAGACCGACGCACCCGCCCACGAGGTGATCGTGGTCGACGACAACGCACCCGAGGGGCGTCCGGCACTCGTCGAGGTCCTCGCCGAGGCTCGCGACCGGCTGCCGCTGCGCGTGGTGCCCGGCCCCGGACGAGGGCGGGCGGCCGTCCGCAACACCGGTGCCGGCGTGGCCGAGGCCGCCTGGTTGGTCTTCCTCGACGCCGACGTCGTCATCGGCCCCCGTTTCCTGCGGGCGTACGCCGACGCCGCCCGGCCCGGGGTCTTCCTGCACGGCCGGATGCGCGAACTCCCCACGGCGGCACGGCTGCTGACAGCGCTGGCGGACGCGCCCTGGCCCGAGATCCAGCGGACCGCCGCCGAGCTGACCGGATCCGCTCCGGACGCCCGCGGCCCGGATCCCCTGCGCCGCACGATGGCGAACGCCCTGGAGCGCGCCGTCGAGGCGATGGACGCGGGAACCCTGCCGGACGTCGCCGCCTGGCTCGGCTTCGTCGGCGCCAACTCGGCTGTGGAGAAAGAGGCGTGGCACTCCGCGGGCGGCTTCGACGAGGGGTTCGGGCGCGACTGGGGCTGTGAGGACATCGAGTTCGGGGTGCGGCTGCACGCCGCGGGGCTGCGGCGCGCCCTGGTGCCCGAGGCGTACGGCATCCATCTCAGCCACGCCCGGCCGGACCGCTGGCACCAGCACGGGCGGAACATGGAGCGGTTCGCGGTGCTGCACCCCCTGCCCGGGGTACGCGCCCTGACCGCCCTGCTCGGCCCCGACGGCACCCCGGAGCGCTATGTGGCCGCGGTCCGGGCCGAGGCGGCCGGGGCCCGGCCGACCGGCACCCGATGAGCGCGCAGCGCGAGGCCCGCGCCCAGCTGGTGGTCTCCCCGCACCCGGACGACGCGGTGTGGTCTCTCGGCGGCCGGCTCGCCCACTGGGTCGCGCAGGGGGTCCCGGTCACGGTGGTCACGATCTTCGACGGGCCGGAGCCGGAGGCCGGTCCTGCGGTCGCGCCGGCAACCGGCTCCGCGCCGGCATCCGGGTCCGTGTCGGAGGAGGCGGCACCGGACGCCGCCGGCGCGCGCCGCTCCGCCGCCCCCGGCGCCGGGCGGCACGCCGCTCACCCCGTGCGCCTTCCGGCCCCGGAAGCGGATTCCCCGGCACCCGGTCCGACCGACACGTACCGGACTCGGCGGCAGGCCCACTCCCTGCCGCACCGCCGAGCCGCGGCCGCCGACGACCCCGACCCGCGCGGCACCGCGGTCCCCGGCGCACTCGACGCGCACGGCGCGGAGCGGGATGCCGCCCGCGCCGTCCCCTACCACCCCGCCGCCGACGCCCTCGCCCCGCCCGGTGCCCGGCGGCACGACGCCCACCCCTTGCTGCGCCGCCGCCTCCCGTCCCCCGGCACGCCCTCGCCCGACGACCCCGACGCCTGGCGGTACGTCGCCCGGCCCGCGGTCCGGCGTCGTGAGGACCGTGCCGCGCTCGGCGAACTCGGTGTCGAGCACGTCTCGCTCGGCTTCACCGACGCCGCGCTGCGCACCACGGACGGCCGGTACCGTTACCGTTCGGCGCCCCGGGTCTTCGCCGCGCGCCACCCGGACGACGACGATCTGCCCGGCGCGATCCGGGACGCCCTGCGTCCGCTGTGCCCGCCCGGGACCCGGGTGCACGCCCCCCTGGCCGCCGGCCGGCATGTCGACCACGTGGTCTCCCGGGCCGCCGTGGAGCGCCTCGCCGTACCCGGCACCGCCTGGTACGAGGACTTCCCCTATCCCTTGCGCAGGCGGGACCACCACGGCTTCGTGGCCCGCTGCCAGTCCCTCACCGACGCCGAGGTCGAGCGCTGGCTGGTCGCCGCCCTGCACTACGCCAGCCAGGCCGAGGCTCTGTTCGGCGGCCCGGACGGGCTGCGCCGGGCCCTGCTCGCCCGGGCCCGCGCCCATGGAGCCGAGGCGGGGACACCGCACGCCGACCGCCACTGGCTGGGCGCCGAGCCGGACGGCCCCTAGCAGTCCACCGGCCCGGTGCCCCGGCCCCGCGTACGACCGCGAGTCACGTGCCCCGTCGGACGACCGTGAAAGGACCCCCAGATGCCGCCCCTCGCCCCGCTTCCGCTGATCGGCAACGACCTGGTCATCAACGAGGACTCGTGCAACCTCAGTTGCACCTACTGCCTGACCGGGCAGAGCAACCTCAAGGAGGGCCACTCCCTCAAGCTCATCTTCGACCCGCCCAAGCGCGACGACTACTCCCCGGACTCGGGCCTCGGCCGGCGCATCAACACCGTCGCCGACCGGCTCGGTGACCGCTTCGACCTGCCGCTGCTGAAGGTCACCGGCGGTGAGATCTTCCTGGTCCGCGGCATCATGGACTTCCTTCAGGAGCAGTCCTCCCGGTACGAGGTCCTCGTCGTCCAGACCAACGGCGTGCTCGTCACCGACGAACACCTCGAACGCATGCGGTCCTGGGGCAACGTCGTCCTCCAGGTCTCCCTGGACAGCCACCTCTACCCGGGCAACAGCTACCGCGTGCAGTCGGAGTCGCTGCACACCAAGGTGGTCCGAGCCGTCAGCCGGATCCTCGACTCCGGCCTGCCGGTGGAGATCTACGGCGTCCTCAACGACCGCAGCGTCGGCGAGCTGTCCGACTTCGCCGGCTGGCTCGCCGCCTTCGACACCGCGCCCACCTTCTTCCCCTTCCCGGTCCGCGGCCCGGACGCCGAGAGGTTCGCGGTCCGCCGCGACCAGATCGGCCATATCGAGGAACTCGCCGAACGTCACGACGAGTTCAGCCGGGTCCTGCCGCCGCGCGCCTACTTCGACCGGCTGCTCAGCTTCTACCACGAGGGCAGGCGCACCTTCCGCTGCCATCTGCCCCGGCTGGTCGTCTCCAGCTTCAGCGACGGCGTCGTCACCCCCTGCCCCAACATCTGGTTCTCCGACATGGGCAACCTCCTCGGCGACGAGGCCGAGCACCTGCTCGACCGGCTCGGCTCCAGCGGCCTCTACCAGGCCCTCCTGGCGCCCAAACCGAGGCTGGGCGCCTGCCACGGCTGCTTCACCCCCTGGGACACGCTCTCCATGTACTTCGAGGACGAGATCACCCTCGACGAGCTGTGTGCCGCCCCCACCTACGCCCCGCCCCGCATCCGCGGCATGATCGAGCGGGCCAAGGCCGACTACCTGGCGAGCAGCGATGGCTGAGGGTGCCGAACGGGCCCCGGACACGCTCCTGGACGCCGTCGGGCGCCTCGCCCCGGACACCGGGATCCTGCCCGGCCGCACCTCGGCCGAGCTGACGGCCGAGGCGCAGCAGGTCGCCGACGCCCTCAAGGCCCAGGGTGCCGAGGGCGAGGCGGTGGCGCTCCGGCTGCCCAACGGGCCCGGCTGGGTGGTGCACTTCCTCGGCCTGCTCGCCGCGGGCGCCCGGCCGCTGCCCATGGCACCCGACACCCCCGACCCCGAGGTCCGCAGACTGCTGGAGCTGGCCGGCGGCGGACGGGTGCTGACGCCCGCCGACGGGCCCGGCCGGCCGCCCCGGCTCGACGGCACCCCGGGCACCCCCGCCGACGGCGGACCCGGCGTCCTGCTGCCCACCTCGGGCTCCACGGGCGCCCCCAGACTGGTCTGGCGCCCCGAGGCGAGCTGGCTGTCCGAGGCCCGCCGCTACCGCGACGGCGTCGGCCTCACCGCCGAGGACGTCCTGCTGCTGCCCGTACCGCTCTCGCACGCGTACGCCCTCGGGTGGATGTGCGGCGCGCTGCTCACGGGGGCCGCCCTGAGACCCGTACCGCCCACCGGACTCGGCGAGACGGCACGCGCACTCGCCACCGGGGCCACCGTCGTCGCCCTGGTGCCCGCCACCGCGCGGCTGCTGGCCACCCGGCAGCGGCTGCGCGCCCGCCGCGCCGGGCCCGAAGCGGCCCCGCCGGCTCCCCGGCTGCGGATCGCCATGGCGGGCGCGGGTCCGGTCGACGGCCCGCTCGACGCGCTGTTCCGCGAGGCCTATGGCCTGGGGCTCGCCCGTAACTACGGGTCCACCGAACTCGGCGCGGTACTTTCCGGCCCGGCCGGGCTGCCCCCGCTGTGCGTGGGCTCTCCCCTGCCCGGGGTCGGCGTCCGCCTCCTGGACCGCACCACCCGCGCCGTGACCGCGGACGGCCCCGGAATCCTCCAGATCCGCACCGACGTGCTGCCCGACTGGCACGACACCGGCGACCTGGCCGTCCCCGAGCAGGGCCACTGGCGCATCCTCGGCCGCGAGGGCACCGCCGTCCGGCGCGGCGCCCGCTGGGTGGCGCCGCTGGAGATCGAGTCGGTGCTGCGCGCCCACGGCGGCGTACAGGACGTGAGGGTCGCCGCCCGACGCCGCTCCCACGAGGGCGAGGACGGACTGGTCGCCGAGGTCGTCGTGACCGACGACACGACCGGCGAGGAGGAGCTGCGCCTCCACGCGGCCCGGCACCTCGCCCCCTACAAGGTCCCCGACACCTTCGTGCTGCGCACCGCCCTGCCGAAGACCGTCACCGGCAAGGCCGCCGCCCCCGTCCGCTACCGTCTCACGCCGCGTGCACTGCGGGCCGCCCGCGCCTACAAGGCGTCCGAGCTGCTCTTCGCGCTCCACGACCTCGGCGCCCTGAGCGCCCTGGCCAAGGGTGCCGAACTCGCCGACATCAGCACCGAACTCGGCTGTGACACACGGGCACTGGAGCTGCTCCTGGACACCGCCACGGCCCTCGGTCTGCTCTCCACCGCACCCGCCCCCGACGGCCCCGCCGTCGTCGCCGACGAACTCGCCGCCTTCGTGGAGCTGGAGAAACGACTCTCCCGCGATCTGGTGAGCCGGGAGGCGTTGGCCGCCGTGGCGCGTACGGGCGTACACCAGCGTTCGTTCGAACAGCGCCCGCACGACGCCGAGTTGGTGCGCGTCTACCAGGGTGCCATGAGCGGCCCCTCCGCCCGCGCCCGCACCGCCGTCGGCCTGCGGCTGGTCCGGCCGCGGCCCGGCACCCGGCTGGTGGAGGTCAGCGCCGGGCCCGGCCGCTACCTGGAGCGGCTGCTCGCCGCCGACCCCACGGCCACAGGCCACCTGTGGCAGACCGGCCGGCTTGCGGGCCCGGTGTGCGAAGCGGTGCGCGCGGCCGTCGCCGACGGCCGGATCACGACCGGGCCCGAGCTGCCGCAGGGCGACGCCGACGTCTGCGTCGTCGCCAACAGCGTCCACGACCCCGCCGGCGGCGCCCGCCTCGCGCCACTGCTACGGACCCTGAAGCCCGGCGGTCTGCTCCTGGTCGACGACGTCTTCCTGCCCTCCGGCACCCCTGACGGCGCGCCGGGCGAAGGCGCCGAACTGGCGCTGGACTGGCTCACGCACGGCGGCACCCGCTGGCCCACCCTCGCGGCGCTCACCGCCGCCCTGGCCGATGCGGGTGCGGACCTCGTCCGCGACCTGCACTTCGAAGGCTCCCCCTGTCATCTCGTCCTAGCCAAGGAGGCCGACTGATGGACGATCCCATCGTCCGTATCGCCGAAACCATGGGACAGCGCGGCCGAGTCGTCGTGGTCTCCGGAGCGTCCGGGACCATCGGCAGCGCCTGCGCCCGCCATCTTGCCGAACTCGGCGCCACCGTGGTGGCCGGCTACCACAGCGGCGAGGACCGGGTGGGTAAGCTCGCCGCCCAGGTCGAGGAGGCCGGCGGCACGCTCGTGCCCGTCCGGGCCGACCTGTCGGCGCCGGGTGGCCCGTCCGCGCTCGTCTCGGCCGCCCTCGACCGGTTCGGCCGGATCGACGGCCTCGTCGCAGCCGCCGGACTGCGCACCCGGCGCCTCGCCATGGCCACCGACGCCGACACCCTGGCCGGACTGCTCGACGTCAACCTGGCCGGCTCGGTCAACCTCGCCAAGGCCTGCCTGAAGCCGATGATGCGCGCCCGCTACGGCCGTATCGTCCTCTTCGGCTCCCGGGCCGGCACCAGCGGCCTGCCCGGGCACAGCGCGTACGCGGCGACCAAGGGCGCCCTGCAACCGTGGGCCGCCTCGCTCGCCGGCGAGGTCGGAAAGCACGGCATCACGGTCAACGTGGTGGCGCCGGGAGCCATCCGGGCCGAGGTCATGGACTTCTCGCCCGAGGAGCGCGACCTCGTGCTGAAGTTCATCGGTGCCGGGCGGCTCGGTGAACCGGATGAGGTCGCCGCGGCGGTCTCGTTCCTGCTCTCCCCGGCGGCCTCGTACGTGAACGGCAACACCCTCGTCGTGGACGGCGGTGCACGCTTTTGATATCCGGCACGGCCCACGCACCCCGCGGCTCCGCCGTGGCCACCGAACGTTCCCGGTCACGCGCGGCCGACGCACCGCGCCTGCGCACGGCCGTCCTCGGCGCGGGCTGGGTTTCGCGCACGGTCTGGGTGCCGCTGCTCGAGGCTCACCCCGCGTTCGAGGTGACGGCGCTCGTGGACGCCGACCCCGCCGCGGCCCGTGCCCTGGTGCCTCCCGGACGCGACGTCGTCGTCGGCACCGGCCCGGACGACCTGCTCGGCCTGCCCCTGGACCTCGCCGTCGTCGCCCTGCCCAACCACCTCCATGTGCCCGTCGCCCGCACCCTGCTCGGCCGCGGTGTCCCGGTGTTCGTGGAGAAACCGGTCTGTCGCACCGCCGCCGAGGCGCGGTCCCTGGCCGAGGCCGCCCGGAGCGGTGCGGGCGTGTACGCCGGGAGCGCGGCCCGCCACCGCGCCGACGTCCAGGCACTCGCGGCGCTGCTGCCCTCGCTCGGCGACCTGCGCGCCCTCGGCCTCGACTGGACCCGGGCGTCCGGGATCCCGCAGCGCGACGGCTGGTTCACCGACCGCCGACTGGCCGGCGGCGGCGCCCTGCTCGACCTCGGATGGCATCTGCTGGACGTCGGTCTCGACCTGCTCGGCCGACCGGGGGTGACGGCCGCTCTGGGTGCCGTCTCCGGCGACTGGCTCGGGGACACCGACGCCACGGCCGACTGGAGCCCGCGCGGCCGGGACCGCGACACCCCGGCCCGCACGGCGGGCGACCCGGTGGAGGACACCGCGCGCGGGTTCCTGCTCACCGACACCGGCGTCGCCGTCTCGGTCCTGGCGCGCTGGGCCTCCCACCAGGCGGTGGACAGCACCACCCTCAGCGTCGAGGGCACCAAGGGCGTCGCCGTCCTGCGCGGCACCTTCGGCTTCAGCCCGCACCGCGTCCCGCGCTCCTCGCTGACCGTGCTGCGGCGCGGCGAACGCACCGAGGTACCGCTGCCCGAGGAACCCGTCGGCATCGAGTACGAACGCCTCGTCGACGACCTCGCCCGGCGGCTCACCGACCCCGCGCGCTCCACGACCGGGGCGGACGGCGGCTCGCTGGCCGAGATCGGCGTACTCGCCCACTGCGTCGACCGGCTCTACGCGGCGGCCGGCCGCACCGGTCCTTCCCCGACGACCCCGGAAACCCGGAGCACCCCATGAAATTCGCGTACTTCACCCATGTATGGGGACGGGAGAACCTCACCGTCCGTCAGCGGTACGAGGAACTGTGGCAGGAGGTCGAGGCGGCGGACCGGCTCGGCTTCGACTACGCCTTCTCCGTCGAACACCACTGCACCCCGGAGGAGAGCTGGATGTCCTCGCCCGCGGTGTTCTGCACCGGCGCGGCGTTGCGCACCGAGCGCATCCGGGTGGGGCCGATGGGCTGGGTGCCGCCGCTGCACCACCCGCTGCACATCGTGGAGCAGGCCGCCACCCTCGACCAGCTGCTCGGCGGCCGACTGGAGGTGGGACTCGCCTCCGGGGTCAGCGACCAGCCGTTCAGGCCTTTCGGCGCCGACTTCGCCGGCCGCAAGGAGCGCACCCGGGAGTGCGCCGACCTGCTGCGCACCGCGTTCACGAGCAAGGGCGCCTTCGACTTCGACGGACCGGTGCACCGACTGCGCGACGTCACCCTGTCGTTCGGCGCCGAGCAGAGCCCCCACCCGCCGCTGTGGATCCCCACCACGGACCGCGCGACCCTGCGCTACCTGGCGAGGACCGGAGGACACACCTGCTCGACCATGATCGTGCCGCGGGCGGCCATGGGTGTCGTCTACCGCCACTACGTCGACTGGTGGCGCAAGGAAGGGCGACCGGGTGTGCCGAACATCGGCTACTGGAGCCTCGTGCACGTGGCCGAGACGGACGCCGAGGCCGAGGCCCGGGCGGCCGAGCAGGCGACCCGCACCTTCGTCGAGACCCTGCGCTACGGCGCGGTGCGCCGCTCGACCGACCGGCCCGCCCCGGCGAGCGGCCTGAGCACCGCCGACATCCTCGCCGGCTGCCACGACTTCCGGTTCCTGATGGACCAGAACCTGATCTTCGTCGGCTCGCCGCGCACGGTCGCCGACCGCATCGCCGCGGCCGCCCGCGAGGGGCACTTCAACACCCTCTTCGGCGAGTTCGTCTTCGGTGACGTCACCGGCGGCGAGGCGATCGGCTCCATGGAGCTGTTCGCCCGGGACGTCGTCCCGCAGCTGGCCGCGTTCTCCCCGTACCAGCCCTCCGAGACGGCCGAGCCGAGCGTCGCCGTCTCCTGAACCCCAGGGACCAGCCTTGCCCTCCATGACCGAACGTGACGGTGTCCTGATCGGATTCGCCGACGGTGACACCGCCGCCCGCCGGGCGCTCGCCCGGCGCCTCACCGACCTCGTCGCGCAGCGCGGCGCCCGGGCGACCGTCCTGACCGGCCCGGCCGTGCCCGCCGAACTGCGCGCCGCCCTCGGCCCGGACGCCACTGATCTCGTCGTCGAGGTGACCGGCGGGCCGCGTGGCGCCGAGCCGATCGTCGTCCCGCCCGGCGAGCCGGATCCGCTGGACCGCCTCCTGAGGGAGCTGGAGCGGCACGGGCTGCCACCGGCGCCCGCCGCTCCCTACAGCCCTGACGAGGAGGACGAGGTGGCCCGCCGTCTCGAAGCCCTCGGCTACATCGACTGACCGAGGTTGCCCCATGGTGACGCCCGTCGGCAGCGCGCCGCGCGAACGCCGGCTCCCCGACCCCGAACGCATCGAGGACCTCGTGCGGCGCCTGCGCCAGGTACCCGATGGTCAGCGGCGCTTTTCGGTCACGCCCGCGCAGGCCCGCCGTGTGCACGGCGTCCGCCCCGATCTGCTGGCCGCCCTTACGGCCGCCGGCGTACCGTACGTCGGTGCGGGCGACGAACGGCTCTACGACGCCTACGACCTCGGCAACGCGGCCCTGCACCTCGGCCGGCTCTCGGTGCAGAGCCGGTCCATGCGCGCGTGGGCCAAGGCCTGGCAGACCGCGCTCGGCCAGATGCCGGGTCACCGCATCCAGGTGGTCTCCGCCTGTCCGGTCCCGGGCCATCCCGGTCCCTGCCGCTACGGCGTCCTGCTCGACGGCCAAAGGCGCCAGGTCGTGGGACCCGCGGCGGAGGCCCGGCTCGGAGAGCTCCGGGCGACCCCCGCCCACCGCGTCTGGCCCGAACTCCCGCCGAACGTGAAGGAGCTGCTCCAGGAGGTGGCGGACATCGGGTTCTTCCTGCTGCCCGAGGCGGTGCGCTGGGACCCCGAGTTCATGTGGCGCACCCGCATGTCGGACTGCGGGGGCGCCGCGGCCTGGCTGGTCCACGAGGGCAGCCGGCGCGGCCTGGAGACCCGGTTCTCCTTCGGCCTGCTGGTGGCAGCCCCGTACTCCACCCCGCACTGCTGGGCGGAGTTCCGCGTCGACGGGGTCTGGGTGCCGGTCGACCCACTCCTCGTCCAGGCCCTCAACCAGTGGGGCGGACTGGACCCGGGCGCCTTCCCTCCCGACGACACCCCGGGCGCCCTCTTCCACCGGCTCACCGACCGCTTCACCAAGGTGGTGAGCCACGGCGGCATCTGGGCGCAGGTCTCACTGCCCACGGAACGGACCGACTGAGCGGGCCCGGGCGTGGCGGCGTCCCGGTGACGGTCCGCGGCACTCCCCGGCGCAGTGCCGGACTTTTTCGGCCATCGTGCCCGGACCGCAGGCGTGTTGGGCGCGACCGCCACAGGGAAGGCCTAGGCTGGCGGACGCCACCGGAGCGCCGGACTCCGCCGGTCGCGTGCCTCCCGGCACGTCGCCGGTCCCATCCGCGACGAGAGGACGGGCATGACCCCTGAAGAACTGTCGGACTTCGCCCTGGAGCTGCCGAACGCCACGGACGACGAGGCCTTCGGCCCCGGCGCCACGGTGTTCAAGGTCGAGGGCAAGGTGTTCGCCATCCTTCAGGACGCCACGGACGAGGGGCCCGCGCAGGTCACTCTGAAGTGCGAGCCCGACCTGGCGCTGCACCTGCGTGACCAGTACCCCGCGGTGGGACCCGGCTACCACGTCAACAAGAGGCACTGGAACACGGTCCTGCTCGACTCCACGGTCCCGGCGCCCGAACTCAAGGAGATGGTGGAGCACTCCTACGACCGCGTGACGTCCGGCCTGCCGAAGGCGGTGCGCGAACGCCTGCGGCTCCAGCGCGGCTGACCGCCGGGACGGCCCGCGCCCACCCGAACAACCCGACTCCAAAGGAAAGAGCACCACTCATGGCAGTCCCTCAGCTGTCCCTCTTCGGAATCGTCGTCGACGACATGCCCAAGGCCCTGGCGTTCTACCGCCGTCTCGGGCTGGACATCCCCGCCGAGGCCGACGCGCAGCCGCACGTCGAGACCGTGCTGCCCGGCGGGGTGCGGCTCGCCTGGGACACCGTGGAGACGGTCCGCAGCTACGACCCCGAGTGGAAGGCGCCCAGCGGCAGCCACCGGTTCGCCGTCGCCTTCGAGTTCCCCGACGCGCAGGCCGTCGACGCGAAGTACGCCGAGCTGGTCGACGCGGGCTACGTCGGGCACGCCGCGCCCTGGGACGCCGTCTGGGGCCAGCGTTACGCCATCGTCCTCGACCCCGACGGCACCGCGGTCGACCTGTTCGCACCGCTGGCCGACTGACCGTCCGCCACCGCGGGAGCCGGCCGGTGCCATACCTCGGGATCGACATCGGCGGCACGAAGGCCGCGCTGCTCCTGGAGCGGTCCGGCTCCGCGCCCCCGGCACGGCTCAGGTTCGCCTGGCCCCGGCACGGCGGCGCCGACGACGATCTGGACGCGCTCGCCTCGGCGGTGTCCCGGATCGCGGCCGACGCAGGCTGTGCGGGGCTCGCCGGGATACGGGCGGCCGGTCTCGCGCTGCCGGCCACCGTGCGGGAGGGCAGGATCACCGTCTGGCCCTCCCGGCCGAGCTGGGCCGGGCTGCGCCTCGACGCGCTGCTGGGGCGGGTGCTGCCGGGGATCCCCGTGCTCCACGAGGACGACGGAAACCTGGCCGCCCTCGCGGAGGCCGCCCGCACCGGCGTGCCCGACCTGGCCTACCTGGGCCTGGGCACCGGAGTGGGCGGCGGCATCGTCCTCGACGGACGGTTGCACACCGGCCCGTTCGGCGGCGCCGCCGAGATCGGCCACATGGTGATCGATCCCGGCGGCGCCGTCTGCGTCTGCGGGCGGGCCGGCTGCCTGCAGGCCGTGGCCTCCGGCACCGCGACCCTCGCCCGAGCCGCCGCCCTGCGCGGCGCCCCGGTGGACGCGGCGGCCTTCCGCACCGGGCTCGCCGAGGACCGCCCCTGGGCCACCGACCCGCTGCGGCAGACGGCGGCGGCGCTGGCGGTCGCCGCCGTCAACCTCGGCGAACTCCTCCAGTGCCGCCAGATCCGCATAGGCGGCGGCTTCGGCCACGGCACACCGGGCCTGCTCGGTCGCATCCGTGCGGAGACCCGGCGGCTGACCCGCCCCGGCGTCGCCCCTCCCGTGATCCGCCGCGCCGCCCACGGCGCCGACGCCTCCCTGCACGGAGCCGTACTGCTGGCCCGCACCGGAGGGGTGGCGCAGCCGGCCGGCTCCCGTGCGGGCCGGGCCTGACGGGCCCGAGCCCTTCCGCCTCACCCGGGCAGCCGTCCGCCTCCCGGCAGGCCCAGCAGCTCCCGTAGCGCGGGAGCCACGTCGTACAGCGACAGCCCGTCCGCCCGGCCCGGGGTGACGCCGGGTGAGTCGAGGAGGAAGATGCCGGTGTCGCCGTGGTTGGCGTGGTCGGGGCCGGTGTCGTTCTCGGTGGTGTACAGCCCCTCGCCCAGGCCGAGGGTGGCCAGCGCGCGCCAGCGCAGGTTGCCCACGTAGACCAGCAGGTCGGGGGCGATGCCGTTGACCTCCGGGTAGAGCTGCTGGGGGCGCAGGGCACGGGTGCCCATGGGGTTGCCCTGGTCGTCGGGCAGCCGCTCCAGCGCGCTCGCGATGCGGTCCAGGGTGTCGTCGTACTCCCGCGCCGGAACCACGCCCTCGGGCTCGCGGCCCTCCACGTTGAGGAAGATCCGGCCGTAGTAACCGCCCTCCGCCCACGCCGTGGTCCGTTTCCAGTCGACGTGCGCCTTGGCCATCGGCGTCGGCCCGTCCGGTTCCTTCGCCAGGACGAGCAGCCCCTCGCGCCGCAGCCACTCGTTGATGAACAGCCCGCCGACCATGGGCTGCGCCCCGTGATCGGAGACCACCAGGACGGCGGTGTTCTCCGGCAGGCACTCCAGGAAGTCGCCGATGTGCCGGTCAAGCGCACGGTAGTAGTCGCGGAACAGGTTCTCGTAGGGGTTGCCCGGCTCGTGGCGGGGGTGCTCCGGGTCGCAGTACTTCCAGAAGCCGTGGTGCAGCCGGTCCGGGCCCATGTCGACGAAGGACAGGAACTCCCAGTCCTGGCGGGTGGCCAGATGCCGGGCCACCCGGAAGCGCTGCTCGCTCATGTCGAAGATCTGCTGGGAGACCCGTTCCAGCTCGGGCGAGCGGAAGTTCTCCACGTCGAGCGCGTAGCCGCCGGTCAGCTTCTCCAACTCGTCACGCAGATCGGGCGGCGAGGTGTATTCGGCGCGGGTCGAGGGAGCCAGGAAGCAGGAGACCATCGCGCCGCGGATCGGGGCCGGCGGGTAGGTGCCGGGCACGCCCAGCACCACGCTGTCCCGGCCCGCGGCCGTCATCTCGTCCCAGATCCGTGGCGCCCTGATGCTGTGCGAGGTGGCGAAGGCGAGCGGCCCGTAGTCGTGGGCGGCGCGGTCGCGGAAGCCGTACACCCCGAGTTCTCCCGGCGTGCGGCCGGACATCATGCACGACCAGGCCGGCATGGTGATGGGCGGGTCGACGCTGCGCATCGGGCCCCACAGCGAGCGCTGTCGCAAGGCACTGAGGACGGGCATGTCCTCGGCGAACCTGTCGAACACGAGCTGCGGCGTCGCCGAGTCGAGTCCGATCACGGCCACCCTGCCGGGCTGGGGCATCGATTCCTCCCTCTCTGGGGGACGGGGGTCGGGGTGGGGCGCAGCGGGTCAGTCCGGCTCGCCCGCCGAGGACACCAGCTGGGTGAGGGCCTGAGCGGCGACGCGGTAGCCGAGTGCGCCCATGCCCATGACCACGCCCGCGGCGAGCGGGGCGGTGACGGACATGTGGCGGAAGCTCTCGCGCGCCCAGACGTTGGACAGGTGCACCTCGATCCAAGGAGGCGCGAAGTCGGCCAGCGCATCCCGCAGACTCCAGCCGGCGATCATCAGCGCCCCGGGGTTGACCAGGGCGCCCACCGCGTCGCCGTGCTGCTGGAGCAGGTCGATCAACTCCCCTTCGCTGTTGCGCTGTTCGGCGACCAGCTCCCAGTTGCGTGTGGAGATCTCCTTGGCCACCTCGGCCTCGATCCGGGCCAGCGTGGTGGTGCCGTAGATCTCCGGTTGGCGGGTGCCGAGCGTGCCGAGGTTGGGGCCGTTGAGCAACAGCACATGGCTCATTTCCGTTCCTCCTCACCGGCACCGAGGACGACCGCGCCGTCGAGCCCCAGCGGCCGGATGCCGATCGAGGCGAGCACGGTCGGCGCCACGTCCACCATGTCGAACGGCTTCTGCGGCACACCGGCGGCCGTCCGCGGGGCACGGGCGCCACGCCGGTAGAACACCGCGTTCTCGCGGGTGTGGGTGCCGGTCAGCGTGTCGGAGCGCACCTGGGCCGTGCCCTCCCAGCCGCCGCGCAGCTGCACGCCCGGCGCGGGCAGCGCCAGCAGATCCGGGGCGTGGCCGATCAGCGGACCGTGGTACAGCTCCTCCGACCGGTACACCGCGGAGACCAGCAGGGGTCCGTCCACATCGGCACCGACCCGTTCCCCGTCGAAGCGCAGGGCGGTGAGTTCGGCGGCGATCTCCTCGGCCAGTTCCTCCGCCTCCGAGTCGGTGAGCCCGCCGCCCGGGAACCTCCTCTTGCGGTGCAGGTAGATCCGCGCGGGGTCGAGGGCGAAGGCCCCGGTGCGCGCGTCGAGTCCGGCGGCGAGCTTGGGCGCGGCGCTCCGCGGAGCCAGATGACCGGCCTCCCGCAGCCAGGAGTTGACGTAGAACTGCCGGTCGACGGGGCCGAAGCCGTGGTCGCTGACGAGGAACAGCTCGTCCTCGTCCCGGCACAGGTCGACGAGCCGGCCGACGCAGGAGTCGACCAGCCGGTAGAAGTCCCGTACGGCTCCGTGCAGCGGGTCGGCGGGGTCGGCCACCGCCCGCCACAGGAAGTGGTGCACCCGGTCGGTCTCGGTGACGACCGCCACCCCCAGGTCCCACGGCTCGTGGGTGAGCAGGTGCTCCATGGCGTCGGTGCGGGCCCGCAGCGCCCGTACCGCCCGGCCGAGGAACCCTTCGGGGTCCTCGGCCACATCACCGACCTCGACGTCCAGCTCGTAGCCGAAGCCGCGCAGCACCGGAAGCAGCCGGGCCGGGGTGACCGCGTTCTCCATCCGGGGCGCCACGAAGCCGGAGACCACGACGCAGTCGGCGACCGGCGCGGGGTAGGTGCCTGGCACGTTGAGGCACACCGTACGGCCGCCCGCCGCGGCGGTCAGCGCCCACAGCGGGGGCTGGCGCAGCTGCAGCAGATTCGAGAAGTGCACCCGGTAGTCCCCGTCGGGCACGAGGTCGGTGAAGCCGAAGATGCCGTGCCGGCCGGGGTTGGTCCCGGTGAGGAAGGTGGCCCAGGAGGTGGAGCTGATCTCCGGCACCGGAGCCCGCAGCTCGGCACAGTACCCCTCGCCCAGCAGCTCGCCGATGCGGGGCAGGGTCCCCTCCGCCGCGAGCTCGGTCAGCAGGGTGCGCGGCATTCCGTCGAGCCCGATGATCAGGGCGCGCTCGGCCATGTCTGCTGTCTCCGTTCGTCAGACGGCGGGCGTGCCGCTGCGGTCCATGCGGTCGTTGACGTAGGCGGCGAGCAGGTCGAGGTCGTCGATCAGCTTGATCGAGAGGTCCTCGTCGGCGATCTCCACCCCGAATTCGCTCTCGACCCAGATCAGGAACTCGATCGTGTTGACCGAGTCCAGTCCCAGCGCCTGCACGAGCCCGTGGTCGGGGATGCCGGACGGCTCGACGGACAGTTCCAGGGAGTCCACGAGCACCTTGCGCAACCGAGCCTTTATCTCTTCCACGGCGGAGCGTCCTTTCGGGGAAACGCGAACCGGACGAGCGGAGTGCAAAGGGAAGGCGGGCAGAAGGGGAGCGGCTGGGGTGCCCGCGCGGGCACCGTCCTCGGTGCGAGCTGTCGGCCGGTCCAGAACAGTCGCTGGCCCGGGAGGAACCGCGAACGGGCGGCATGGAAATGTGCCCGGGGCATCGTCGGCTTTCCCGGCGGGCACCACGATAGGGGGATTTGCATTTCGGTTCAGGCATGCAATTTGGCCATTCCTCCGGCGCGGGCACGACGGCCGAGAACACCGGCCCCGGTGCGGTGCGCAGCGGTGTCCCGGCCGGGGTCCGGCGGCCGTGGGGGTGGCAGAAAAACTACCGTGCGGACCGTGGCGGACTCGCCCCTTCCGTCGCGGTGTTGACGCCGTTCGGCGGAGCTTGCAGGATTTGGACCGCCGGGCGACCCCGATCGCCCCTCCACCGTCTGCCCGTTTCCGTCAGCGCAGCTCGACCGGGTCGTATCGGCCCGGACTCCTTCGTCAGCGCGACGCCACGAGAGGCTCCGCCTCAGCGCCGCGAACGACGGGCTCGCCCCCGGCCCGGGACTCGTGTCCACCGCCGGACCGGACGCCGCCCGTGGAGTCGTCGCCGTACCGCGCGCCGCACACCGACCGAGACGACGAGAGGCACGCCTATGTCATCCGATCCGGCCCAGCCCACCCTGACGTTCCCCGCGTGGCCGCAAGCCGGCGCCGAGGAACGCGAGGGTTTGTTGCGCGCCCTGAACCAGGAGGGCTGGTGGCGCAACGGTGGCAGCGAAGTGGACGGTTTCGAGCGCGAGTTCGCCGAGCTGCACGGGGCACCGCACGCCGTCGCCACCACCAACGGCACGCACGCCCTCGAACTCGCGCTGTCCGTCCTCGGCGTGGGCCCCGGTGACGAGGTCGTCGTGCCCGCCTTCACGTTCATCGCCTCCTCGCTCGCCGTCCAGCGGCTCGGGGCGGTCCCGGTGCCCGCCGACGTCCATCCGGACACCTACTGCCTCGACATCGAGGCCACGGCACGGCTCATCACCCCGCGCACCAAGGCCGTCATGCCGGTGCACATGGCGGGCCAGGTCGCGGATCTCGACGCACTGGCGAAACTCGCCGAGGCGACCGGAGTCGCCGTGCTCCAGGACGCGGCGCACGCGCACGCGGCCCGCTGGCACGGCCGCCGCATGGGCGAGTTCGGCTGGATGGCGGCGTTCAGCTTCCAGAACGGCAAGCTGATGACGGCCGGCGAGGGCGGCGCCCTGCTGCTGCCGGACGAGGAGAGCCACCGGCAGGCTTATCTGCGGCACGGCTGCGGACGTCCGCCGGGCGACCGGGTCTACGCCCACCTCACCCAGGGCTCCAACTACCGCATGAACGAGTTCTCGGCGGCTGTCCTGCGGGCGCAACTGACACGTCTGGAGGCACAGATCGCCGTACGCGAGCAGCGCTCGCGCCAACTGACGGCGGCGCTCGCACGGATTCCCGGTGTGGTGCCGCAGGGCCGGGACGACCGGTGTGACGTGAAGTCGCACTACATGGCCATGGTGCGGCTCCCCGGGGTGACGCCCGAGCGCCGCACCGCCGTGGTGGACGCGCTGAACGCGCACGGCATCCCCGCGTTCGTCGGCTTCCCCCCGGTCTACCGCACCTCCGGCTACTGGCAGGGCCCGTACTCCGGCGACGCCGACGAGATCGGCAAGCGCTGCCCGGTGGCCGAGGAGATCGGCGGCGACTGCGTGTGGCTGCACCACCGGGTGCTGCTCGCCGACGCCGCGACCGTGGACCGGCTCGCCGAGGTGTTCGCCGAGGTCGTGGCCCGCACCTGAGGCGCGGCGGCCCGATCCGCCGCGCACCTGGGAACGCTTCTGTCAGGCCTATCACGGAACGGGGAGCAGATGACGGCTCAGCGTGAGTTCGGCACGGTGGTCTTCGATCTGGACGGGGTGCTCATCGACAGCTTCGCGGTCATGCGCCAGGCGTTCGCCATCGCCTACCGGGAGGTCGTGGGCGAGGGAGAGCCGCCGTTCGAGGAGTACCGCACCCACCAAGGGCGTTACTTTCCGGACATCATGCGCCTGATGGGCCTGCCCCCGCAGATGGAGCGGCCCTTCGTCGAGGCCAGCCACCGGCTCATCGCCGAGGTCGAGGTGTACTCGGACGTCCCCCTGCTGCTGAAACGGCTGCGGGAGTGCGACATCCGCACCGGCATCGCCACCGGGAAGTCCGGGGCACGGGCGCGCAGCGTCCTCGAGGTGGTGGGTCTGCTTCCGCTGCTGGACACGGTCGTCGGCAGCGACGAGGTCCCGCGACCCAAGCCCGCGCCCGACATCGTCCGCGAGGTGTTGCGCCGGCTCGGCGCCGGCCCCGATGACGCCGTGATGGTGGGGGACGCCGTCATCGACATCCAGAGCGGCCGGGCCGCCGGGACGGCCACCGCGGCGGCGCTGTGGGGGGAGACCGCACCGGATCCCCTGCGGGCGGAGCGCCCCGACTTCGTCCTGGAGCGTCCCGCGGACCTGCTGGAGCTCGTCCCCGGCGGGGCGGCCCGATGAGCATCGAAGCCCCGCGTCCGCGCCTCGCCGTCGTCGCCCCGCAGGGCACCAACCTCGAACTGGCCGGGCTCGACGGAGCCGCCGCCTGGCGCACCCTGGCCGACACCGCGGCGCTGGCCCGCACCTGCGGATACGACACGCTGTGGCTTGAGGACCGCACGGACACCCTGCCGCGCCGGGAACTGCAGCCGGTGACCGAGTGCTGGACCGCGCTCGGCGCCCTCGCGGCGACCGTCCCGGACCTCGGTCTTGGCCTGCTCAGCGCGGCTCCGCCGCACCGCAACGCCCTCCTGCTCGCCAAGCAGGCGGCAGGCGTCGACATCATCTCCGGCGGCCGCTTCACCCTGGGACTGCCGACATCCCCGCATCTGCCGGAACACGTCGCCGCGGGCACCGCCCGCCACGGGGCCGGGACCGGGCCCGCCCTCACCGAGACGATCGAGGCACTGCGGGCCCTGTGGTCCGGCACCCGCACCAGCGTCACCGGTGAGACGTTCGCGCTCGCCGGCGCCCACGCGGTGCCCGTCCCGGTCCAGCCCCGGTTGCCCCTGGTGATCCGGGTGGACGCGGCCCGCCCCGACGCCACCGGCCTGCTGCCGGAGGCGGCGGTCCGCGAGTGCGCCGCGGTGCAGTGGCAGGGCGAGCCCGGTGAAGTGGCGCGCGCCGTCACGGAGTTCGGGCTGCGACGGGAGAAGCTCGGCCTGGACCCGGCCCGGACACAGCATGCGTTGCTGGCCGAGTGCCGGGTCTTCGAGGACCGGGTGAGCCGGGACCGCTGGCTCGCCACCCCGCACGTGGTGGCGTTCTGGAGCCACCACCCCGACCTGCTGGCCCGGCGCAGTCTGTACGGGACGGTCGAGCAGATCCTCGAACGCGCCGGGCTCTATGCCGCCGCCGGGGTGACGGAGTTCGTCCTGTGGTTCCGCGACTATCCGGAGACCGAGAGCCTGCGCCGGTTCGCCGAGGAAGTCGCACCGCGGCTGCCGACGTCGGCCCACGGCACGGACATCGAGGAGGCGTAGACGTGCCGGCGCCCACCGCGACCACCGGCTATCTGTCGGACGCCTGGCTGTCCCTGGCCGCCGGGCTGCGCCCCGCACCCGACCTCGGCCGGCGCAGCACCGTCGCCCTTCGCCTGACGGTCACCGACCCGCCCCCCGGCGTCCACGCCACGGTCGACGTGCGCGTCGACCTGGAGGCCGGCCGGCTCGCGGTCACCCCGGCGGCCGGAGAGCCACCCGGGCTGCTGATCACCCTCCCGTACACCGCCGCCTACACCCTTCTGCTCGGCGCCGCGCGGCCACGCGCGGAGCTGCTGGAACGCGGCGACGTCACGATCACCGGCAACTTCAGCCTGCTGTTCTTCATCGACGCGGCGCTGCAACGCGACCGCAGCGGCCATGTCGCCGCCCTGCGCGCCGGCACCGCCGTACCCCCGGGGCACGTACCGTGGGACGAACCGAAGACCGAGGAGGGGGGGACCGGCACATCCCGGACCGACCGTGAGGCCCTCGCCCGGGCCGCCGACACCTTGCCCGGCACCCTGCGGGAGCTGCGCCGCGAGGTGGGCACCTCCACCCCGGGAGCACAGTTCTACGCCTCCCAGGACGGCAGGGTCCTGGCCGACGTCGGGCTCGGCCTGGCCCGGCCCGGCGTCGCCATGACCGCGCAGTCCGCACCCCTGTGGTACTGCTGCGCCAAGCCGCTGCTGTCGGTCGCGCTCGGCCGGCTGTGGGAGGCCGGGGACTTCGACCCCTACCGCCCGGTCGCCCACTACCTGCCCGAGTTCGGCACCAGGGGCAAGTCCCGCATCACCTCGATGGAGTTGCTCTGCCACACCGGGCCGGTGCCCACGGGCCTGGACCCGCTGCACGGGGTGGTGACGGGCCCGGACGCGGAACGGCTGCGGCGCGCCCTCGACGTGCAGGTCCCGCTCAGGTCCCCCGAGAACCGGCCGGGCATCAACTACAGCCAGTGGTGGGCCTGGTTCGTGCTGGCCCGCCTGCTGCCCGCCATCGACGGCCGCGACTACGTCCCCTACGTCGAACAGCAGATCCTGCGCCCCTGCGGCATGGAGCGCACCCGGGTGTGTCTGACCCCCCAGGAGCATGGTGAGTTCGGCGACCGGCTCCCGCTCATCCATGTGTCCAACCTGGGTGACGTACCGCAACCGACCTACTTCTGGTCGACGCGCGGCGCCACCACCCGCTGCGTCCCCGGGGTGAACACCCGAGGTCCCCTCAGCGACCTCGGCCGCCTGTTCGAGATGCTGCTGGACGCCGGGGACGCCCCCGGCGGACGCGTCCTGGCGCCGACGACCGTTGCTGCTCTCACCGCCCGTCATCGCACCGGACTGACGGACCGGTACGGAAACGCCGACTGGGGATTCGGTCTCCGTCTCGAATCCCGCTCGATCGGCCCTGAGTACACAAGCTTCTCGCGTCATGCCTCCCCGCGCGCCTTCGGCCACGACGGACTGTGGACCGCCGTCGTCTTCGCCGACCCGGAGGCCCGCCTCACCGTGGCCGTCCACCTCAACGGCAAGGTGGAGCACGAGCGGCACCGCGAACGCATCCTGCGGATCGCCGACGCCGTCTACCAGGACCTCAAACTCACCTGACACCACGGGAACCCGTCAACAGCCCGGGCTTCTCGCACCCCAGAAAGGCGTCCGATGGCACAGCAGCCCGCCCCGCCCACCCTTCCCGTCCCCGACGAGGTCGGCCGTCTCTACGACCGCTATACCGGCCTCGGCAGTGCCACGCTGGGCGAGAATCTGCACTTCGGATACTGGGACACCCCGGACAGTCCCGTCCCGCTGGAGGAGGCGACCGACCGGCTGACCGACCTGATGACGGACCGTCTGCGCATCCGCCCCGGCGCCCGGGTGCTGGACCTCGGCTGCGGCACGGGACGCCCCGCCCTGCGGATCGCCGACCGCACCGGGGCGGACGTCACCGGCATCTCCATCAGCCACAAACAGGTCGAGCGGGCCACGGCGCTGGCCGCCGACCGCGGCTTGGCGGACCGGGTCCGTTTCGAACGGGCCGACGCGATGGACCTGCCCTTCGGCGAAGACTCCTTCGACGCGGTCATCGCCCTGGAGTCCATCATCCACATGCCCGACCGCGCCCACGTCCTGCGCCAGGTGGGCCGGGTGCTGCGGCCGGGCGGGCGGCTGGTGCTCACCGACTTCTTCGAACGCGCGCCGATCCCCGACGCGGGGCGGCCCGCCGTCGAGCGGTATCTGCGCGAGTTCATGATGACGATGGTCCAGGCGGAGGACTACCCGCCCCTGCTGCGCCAGGCCGGGCTGTGGTTCGAGGAGCTGACCGACATCAGTGAGCCCACCCTGCGCCGTACCTTCATCGAGCTGTCCGCGCGGATCAGCAGCTCCGCGCAGCGACTGGCCGCCGACTACGGGGGCGAGCTGGTCGAGCAGTTCAACCCGGCCGACATGACCGACGTCGAGGAGTTCGGTCATCTGCTCGTCGTGGCTGTGCGGCCCGTTCGCTGAGATGGCGGGATGCAGCCGTCGGCCCCGGAGGCACTGGCAGGATGGCGGGTCATGTCACACATGATTTCCGAACCGGATTCCGCCCGGGGCGAGCGGCGTGACGGCACAACCACGTGGATCGCCGTGTTCGCCGCCTGCGTGGGACAGTTCGTCGTCGTCCTCGACATCTCGGTGATCAACGTCGCGTTGCCGTCCATCCGCGAGGGTCTCGACGTCGGTGCCGGAAGCCTGCAGTGGGTGGTCAACGCCTATGTGATCGCCTTCGCCGGGTTCCTGTTGCTGGGCGGCCGGGCGTCCGACCTGTTCGGGCGCAAGGCCGTGTTCGTCTTCGGACTCGGCGTCTTCACCATGGCCAGTCTGCTGGGCGGGCTGGCGACCTCGCCGTGGATGCTGATCGTGGCCCGCGCCCTGCAAGGTCTCGGGGCGGCCGTGCTGTCGCCCGCCACCCTCACGATTCTCACCACGACCTTCCCGGAAGGCACCGGACGCGTCCGTGCCATTGCGATGTGGACGGCCGTGGGAACGGGAGGCGGCGCGGCCGGCGGGGTCATCGGCGGGGTGCTCACCGACTATCTGTCCTGGCGCTGGGTCCTGCTGATCAACGTTCCGCTGGGGCTGATCGTGATCGCGGCGTCGGCGGTGTGGCTCGCCGAGGGCAGGACCAGGCAGACGGGCCGGCACCAGCTCGACCTTCCCGGAGCCGTCCTGGCGACGCTCGGCGCGGGCTGCCTGGCGTACGGCATCTCCCGGACGGAGTCGCACGGCTGGGGCTCTGCACCGGCCCTGGGATTCCTGCTCCTCGGCGTCGTGGCGCTGGGGGCGTTCATCGCCGTGGAGCGCCGTGCGGCCGAACCGCTCATCCCCCTCGGGGTCTTCCGCGTGCGATCGGTATCCGTGGCCAACATCATCACCATGGTCAGCGGCATGGCCTTCTACGCGATGTGGTTCTTCCTGTCGCTGTACATGCAGAACGTGCTGAAGTACTCGGCTGTGGAAACCGGGCTCGCCCTGTTGCCCCACACCCTCGCCGTCGTCCTCTCCGCCCAGCTCGCACCCCGGATGACGCGCTGGATCGGCGGACGCGCGCTCCTCACGCTCGCCGGTGTGCTGACTGCGGCGGGCTTCTTCTGGCAGGCGGCCATGAAGGCCGACGGCACCTTCCTGATCACCCTGCTCGGTCCCGGCGTCGCGTTCTCCTTCGGCGCGGGTGTGATGATGACCCTCCAGTCCGTCTTCGCCACCACGGGCGTGCCCCCGCAACAGGAGGGAGTGGTGGCAGGTCTCGTCAACACCTCGCGCACCATGGGTGGCGCACTCGGGCTGTCGGTCCTGTCGTCCCTCGCCGCGAGCCGCACCGACCGGGCCGGGACCGGTCTGGAGGCGCTGACCTCGGGGTATGCGAGTGCGTTCTTCGGATCCGGAGTGGTCATCGTGCTGAGTACGGCACTGATCGCATTGCTGCCCCGGTCGCCGCGAAACCCGGCGACCCCGTGACCACGGGGCTTGCCGGAGCCTGTCCGCGGCGATGACACCCGGCCCGTGCGGTGCGGCTACCGGACCGAAGCGGCAGCGGGCCCGGTCCGCCGCTTCGATGACACGGCCACGGTGGTCACCGGTGCCACGCGGTCACATCAGCCGCCGCACCGACGCTGTTTCTTCTTCGGCGCCCCGCGCGTCAGGGGAAGGCCCTGTCCGGTGGTGCGCGGCCGGGGCGATGCCCACGGCTGCAGCCGCAGAGGACTGGTCGAGCGCCTCGGCCCGAAGGTCGTCGCCGACCTCGCACCGGCTTCAGGCCAACCCGCACCGCCCGGGACGAACACCGCCCACCAGGCCGTCGTGAACACCTTCAACCAGCACCCCGATCAAGAGTTCCGAGCGCGTGAACTGCACGAACGCCTCGGCACGCCCACCGACGAGGCATCCGTCAGCATCACCCGCAGCCGCCTCGGACGCCTCACCCCGAGGCTTCCTCACTCGACCCGGACGAGGCCGCTACCAGAAGCGGACCTGACGCCCACTGAAAGCCACCGGTCGGGTCTCAGCACTGCCCCGGTACTGACGTAGGCGAGCCGTCGGCCGGATGTCAGTCAGCTGACGGAGGCTGTCGGCACGGTGGCCGAGCGATTCTCGTGGAGACATCGAATCCGCCCGGTACCCGGGCGAGACCACGAGGAGCGGACCATGAACACCATCGCGCAGCACTGGATCAACGGACGGTGGACCGGCTCCGGCTCGGTTCTGGAATCGGTCAACCCGGCCGACGGCACGGTGGTCGGCTCGTTCTACGACGGTGGCGAGGCGGAGGCCTCGGCCGCCGTGGACGCCGCCGCCGCCGCGTTCGAGACCA